>JAYVSF010000603.1:0-5244 GCA_043775605.1 Myxococcales bacterium | reverse complement strand
GACCAGGAGGGTGACCAGCGCGATGCCCTGGTCCAGGTGGTCCCGAGGACTCCGATATGCTGGGTCCATGTGCCCATGATCATAGCTCGTTTCAGAGATTCTTAACACGGGCATGCGGCAGGGAAGGCGAGCGCCCATGGGAGCGTAGAATATGCGTCGCCGTACGCCGGCTCATCGACCCTGGCCGAAGGAACTATCCATGCTGCACCGCTACAGCAACGAACGAGAGCAGGACGCCGAGCCCACCGCCGACCAGATCTTCCAACCGCCGGTGCCGGTCCAGGAGTCGACCAACAGCGGCGTCGCCGCCCACGCCGGGGCCGTCCGGCAACTGCGCGCCGAGCCCGGTGCCCGCCAGGACAAGGAGCCCGCGGCGGACAGCGAGGCCCATTCGTGCGGCGCCGGATGCGGTCACCGTGAGCTCGCCTCCGCGCCGGCCCCGGCTGGCGGCGCCGCGCTGCCCGGGCCGGTGCAGGCCAAGATGGAGGGCTCGTTCGGCGCCGACTTCGGCAACGTCCGGGTCAGCGAGACCAAGGCCGCCAGTGACGTCGGCGCGCTCGCCTATACCCAGGGCGAGAACATCAGCTTCGCGCCGGGGCAGTACGATCCGGGCAGCCGTTCGGGCCAGGAGCTGATCGGCCACGAGCTGACCCACGTCGTCCAGCAGCGGTCGGGGCGCGTGGGTGGCGCCCAGGCCAAGGGCGCGCCGATCAACGCCGATACCGGGCTCGAGCAGGAGGCCGACACCATGGGCAGCCGGGCCGCCCAGGGCCTGCCGGCGACGGTCGCGGGCGCCGCGCCCGACTCGGCGATCCAGCGCAAGGAAGGGACCTCTCCCGAGATCGAGCAGGGCGCGAAGGAAAAGGAAGCAGAGGAGGGCGACAAGAAGTTCTCCCTCGGCGAGAAGGTCAAGTCGTTCTTCAGCGTCGGCAAGGTCATCACCGTCGGCACCGAGAAGGTGAAGGTCTACGACGAGTCGGAGGAGCTCGAGGCGCCGCTGCTGATCGCCGAGATCAAGGACAAGTACGGCATCGAGATCTCGTCGCTGTCGACGGTCCAGGCGATCAAGAAACACTACGGCAAGGTCCCCGACGAGGTGAAGGACAAGGTGGTCACCAAGGAGTGGGAGTTCAAGGAGATCAAGGCGATCTCGAACGCGCTGAAGCACTACGCGCCGATCCTCGGTGACAAGCGCAAGAACTCGAGCCGCAAGGGCGAGGATCAGGAGGTCCTGTCGATCGGCAAGGTCAAGAACGCCATCGACAAGAACACCGCGGACGGCGAGCTCGACGACACCACCCTCGGCGAGTACTTCAAGGCCGACAAGAACTTCGCCATGACCAAGGCGGGGACCAACAGCAAGGTCGACTTCAAGGACAACCTGAAGCAGCTCGAGGCCACCGCGGTCCACGAGATGGCCCACGGCCTGATGGCGCACGAGTACAACAACTTCGTGGCCAAGGGCAGCGATGGCTTCTGGCTCGACCAGAACACCAAGAGCGGCACCGACAACGCGGAGGCGCCGCCGTCCGACTACGGCAACAAGAACGCTCGTGAAGACCTGTGTGAATCGGTCATGTTCTACTTCGTCGCCGAGGCCACGCTGCTGAAGAAGTGCCCGAAGCGGCACGCCTGGATCGCCAAGGTGGTCGCGTCGTGGACCGCCAAGGACGAGAACCAGGACCAGGACCAGAACGTCAAGGAGCCGGTCAAGGGCGGCTGCAATGGCTAGCACCACGCGGGTCGCCGTCGCGCTGTCGGGAACGATCGTGCTCGGCAGCGCCTGCGGTGGTACGAAGAACGAGGCCCGGCCCCAGCCGGTGACCGCACCGGAACCGACCTCCAGCCGGCCGCCATCGCCAGCGAAAGCCCCGCCCATGACCAAGCTCACCCCGAACGAGATGATCAAGCCGCCGACCACGGTGGCGTCGTTGCTGGGCCTGCGTGACCTCACCCGCGAGCAGGTGCTGTCCCTGATGCAGGTGGCGCCCGACGCGGTGGTGAACGACGTCGCCTACGAGAAGGTCACGGGCGTCAGCCGGGTGACCAAGGGCAGCGTGTTCCCCGGCCACTTCTTCCTGCGCGGCGCCGAGGTCGCCATGGTCTACGTCGGTGACCCGAGCTTCCTGGACAGCCTGACTCCGGCCGGGATCGAGCAGGAGCTGGGCGGCAAGGGCACGATCCTGCGGTCGCGGATCGGCAAGACGTCGAACCAGCACGTCTATCCCGACCGCGGCTTCGCGTTCGCCGAGACCGACGACGTGGTCGAGATGGTCGAGGTCTTCTCGCCGATGTCTCTCGAGGACTACCAGGCCCGGATCTACAACGATCCGGGCCCGTTCATCCGGTAGCGCGGTCGGATCGCACAGATCGCCGAGGCGGCGATGACCCAGCGCGGCCCGCACGCCGGTCGTCGGCCGCGAGCTGACCGGCCTCGCCGCCGCCGGCCACGTCTGACCGCGCCCGCCGACCGCAAGCCGGTGTACGCGCCGATCGGCGCCACCGCGACGGTCTCGGGCGCCGCGTCCTTCGATCAGTGGTACCGCGACGTCGCCGGCACGAACCTGACGTTCGCGGTCCCGCTGGTGCTGACCGACAGCAGCCCCGGCCAGTTCGTGTTCGAGGACCTCGACTTCTTCCCGATCGACGGTCGCGGCTGGCCCAACGAGGAGGTGTTCGGCCACAACTTCCACTTCACCACCGAGCTGCACGCCACCTTCCGCTACCGCGGCGGCGAGATCTTCAGCTTCACCGGCGACGACGACGTCTGGGTGTTCGTCAACGGCAAGCTCGCGCTCGACCTCGGCGGCGTCCACGGCGTCGAGAGCGCGACCATCGACTTCGACGGCCAGGCCGGCCGGCTCGGCATCCGCACCGGCAACGTCTACACCCTCGACGTCTTCCACGCCGAGCGCCACACCACCGCCTCCAACTTCCGCATCCAGACATCGATCGACTGCCTCGTGATCCCGTGACCGCGGGCGCCGCGCCGGCGGACGCGATAGAGTGTCCTCATGGGCGGTGGTTATTACGATCGAGACGTCGGGCTGACCGAGATCAGCCAGGGCGGCGACGGCGCGCATCACACGCAGATCGCCGAGGCGGCGATGACGCAGCGCGGCCCGCACGCGGAGCTGGACCCGCGCGGCCGGGTGCTCGAGTGCGGCCACCAGAGCCCGATCGTGGTCGCGATGGACGTCACCCGCTCGCGCGGCAACGACAGCAAGGTGGTCTACGACAAGATCCCGATGCTGTACGGCCAGCTGCTGATGCAGGGCTACCTCGAGGATCCGGCGATCAGCTTCGCTGCGATCGGCGACGCCGACGGCGACCGCGCGCCTCTTCAAGTTTGCGACTTCGCCAGCGGCACCGAGCTCGATCGCTGGCTGACCAAGGTCTGGCTCGAGGAGGGCGGCGGCGGCACCGGCCGTGAGTCGTACGAGCTGGCGGCGTGGTTCTACGCTCGTCGCAGCCAGCTCACCGGGCTGGCCCCGGGCCACAAGGGCTTCTTCTTCTTCACCGGCGACGAGGGCTTCTATCCCGAGGTCGCGGCCGAGCAGCTCGGCGCCCACATCATCGGCGACCCCGCGGCCGGCGTGATCACTAGCGGCTCGCCGGTGGCCCGCCGGTTCTCGGGCCTCGAGATCGCCGCCGGCGCCGATCAGGCCCGGGCGGTGCCGTCGGCGGTGGTGTTCGGAGAGCTGGCCGCCCGCTACCACGTGTTCTTCGCGTACCCGAGAAAGAGCCAGGACGAGCGGCGCAGCGACATCGACGCCGAGATCGCGACCCGGCTCCGGCGCGAGGGCGGCAAGTCGGGCGACGTCCGGGTGTCGCTGGTGTGGAACAACCGCAACGACCTCGACCTCCACGTGATCGCGCCGTCGGGCGAGGAGATCTACTACGGCCACAAGCGGTCGATCTGCGGCGGCGAGCTCGACGTCGACATGAACGTCCGCGGCGAGAGCGAGAAGCCGGTCGAGAACATCTACTGGCCGCCGGCGGGCGCGCCGCCCGGCCGGTTCAAGGTGATCGTCCAGAACTACAAGCAGCACGAGCCGGTCGTCGTGCCCACCGAGTTCCGGGTCGAGGTCGTCGCCGGCAAGAAGGCCAGCCACTTCGAGGGCACGATCTCCGGCACCGGCAAGGACTCGAACGTCACCGTCTGCGAGTTCGACTTCACCGGCCAGTCGCCGGCGGCCGCGGCAAGGGCGTACGCCAGCTACGACGACGAGCTCATCCTCGCCCAGTGGCGCGCGGTGCTGCCGCCCGAGCACGTCCTGGTGATGGACGACTCCAAGGCCGTGGTCGACACCATGCTCGGCGCGATCGCGCTGGTCTCGGGTCGGCGCGACCTCGCCGGCTACCTCGCCGACATGAAGACCCGGCTGCAGACCGACGACCGCATCGCCGAGCTCCGGCGCACGCTGTCGGCGCTGGACGCGCGTTACCAGGCCCGATGACGACGGCCGCGGCCACGCTGATCGCGACGCTGCCGCCGTACGTCCGCCACCGCCACGCGATCGCCGGGCACCCGGCGGTGGCCGCGCTGCGCTTCAACACGATCATGCCGGTCGCCGAGCCGCCGCGCGAGGTCCTGGCCGGCCTGCGCGAGCTGTGCGCCGGCAAGCCGCTGTACGTCGACCTCAAGGGCCGGCAGCTGCGGATCACGCGGTTCGGCTACCTGCCCTACGCATTCGTCGAGCTCAGCCGGCCGATCGCGGTCGACCTGCCGGCGACGATCCGCTTCAAGGACGGCGACGCCGAGATCGTCCGGATCGTCGACGGCACCCGGCTGATCCTCGGCGAGCGGCCACCGCGGGTGGTCGGGGCCGGCGAGCCGGTGACGATCCTCGCCCCGTCGCTGCGCATCGACGGCTACCTGACCGACGACGATCGGGCGTACGTCGCGGCCGCGCGCGCGCTGGGGATCCACGACTACCTGCTGTCGTTCGTCGAGTCGACGGCCGACCTCGACGAGCTGCGCGCGCTCGATCCCGCGGCCCGCATCGTCGCCAAGATCGAGTCGGTGCGCGGGGTGGAGCTGGTGCGCGCGGGCGGCACCGCCGGGGTCCGGCTGATGGCGGCGCGCGACGACCTGTACCTGCAGCACGGCGACGATCACACCGGCGTGCTCGACGCGCTGGTCGCGATCATCGCCGCCGACCCGACCGCGATCGTCGCGTCGCGCTTGTTGACGTCGCTCGAAGACAAGGACCAGCCGACGCTGGCCGACCTCAGCGACGT
>JAYVSF010000602.1:0-16231 GCA_043775605.1 Myxococcales bacterium | reverse complement strand
GGCTTCCGCCTGAGCTACGGCGGCCAGGACCTCTTGATCGACCCGTACCTGACCCGGCTGCCGCTCGCCGACCTGCTGCGCCGGCGGGTAGTGCCGGCCGCGCCGGCGGCGCTGACCCGCGTGCCCGACCCGCGCGCGATCCTCGTCGGTCACACCCACTTCGATCACGCCCTCGACGCCCCGGCCCTCGCCATCCGCGCCGGCTGCAAGGTCTACGGCGGTCGTTCGCTCGCCCGGCTGATGGCCTTGCACGGCCGACCGGAGCTGGCCGTCGAGGTGACCGCCCACGCGCCGATCGAGCTCGGCCCGTTCACGGTGCGGTTCGTGCCGAGCAAGCACGCGAAGCTCGCGGCCGGGCTGTGGACGCCCTACGACGGTGAGCTCACCTGCGAGCACACGGACTCGCTGACGCCGCGGGCCTATCGCTGCGGCCAGATCTTCGGCCTCGACATCGAGGTCGGTGGCGCCCGCCTGTACCACGCCGGGTCCTGCGACCTCGACGACGGCGCCGACCTCCCGCGCGGCGTCGACGTCTTCCTGTGCGGCATCGCCGGCCGGCGCTTCACCCGCGGGTACGTCGAGCGCATCCTGCGTCGGGTCGAGCCGCGCGTGATCGTGCCCTGCCACCACGACGACTTCTTCCGGCCGATCGCGCAGCCGATGGCCTTCTCGCTCAACGTCGACCTCGCCGGCTTCACCGACGAGGTGCGGCGGGTGTCATCGGACTTCGCGATCCACACCGTCGGCCTCGGCCAGCCGGTGGCCGCGCCCAGCCGCCGGTAGCGTGCCAGCGCAGGTCAGGCCCGGAGGTCCTGCAGCTCGGCCGCGAAGCCGTGGCCGGGCTGCCAGACCCAGCGGCCGTCGAGGTCGAGGTACCCGAACACGGTCTCGCGCTTGGGGTCGGCGTGGACCCGCGCCAGGCCGCCCTCGTAGCTGCCCGCGGTGTACAGCACCGGCCGCACGACGTACCGGCCCTCGCGATCGATGTAGCCCTGCCGGGTCGTGACCGGGCTGTCGTCGTCGGGGCCGACCATGGCGCGGCCCTCGGCGAACCGGTCCGCCCAGCGAAAGCGCGGCGGGATCGCGAACGCCCCATCGCGCGCCAGGTAGCCGAGGCGCCCGTCGGCCACCCGCACCAGCGCACGCCCGTCATGGAAGCCCACGTACTCCCGCGGCCCGCCCGGCTCGCCGTGACCGTCGGCGATCACGGTCCGGCCGTCGCGGTCGATGAACCTCGGCGCGCCGCCCTCGACGACCCAGGCCAGGCCCTCGGCGAACGGCAGCGCCAGGTCGAAGCGCGGCTCGATGACGAAGCGGCCGTGCTCGTCGACGTAGCCGAATTGGCCGTCCTTGGTCCGCTGGCGGGCCGCCAGGCCGTCGGCGAACCAGGCGCCGCCGAGGTCGCTGGGCTCGATCACCCACGCACCGGTGGCGTCGATCACGCCCCACAGCTTGCTGTCGACATCCTGGGCCGAGGCGAGGCCGCTGGTGAACGCCTCGCATTGCAGGAACCGGGGCGAGATCGCGAACCCGCCGTCGCGGCCGAGGTAGCCGTACTTCTTGCCGCGCCGCGCCTTGGCGAGTCCGTGCGCGAAGCCGTGGGCCTCGACCAGCTTGGGCTCGATGACGACCGCGCCCGTGGCGTCGACGAAGCCGAAGCCCTTGTCGCCCTTCACCCGACCGAGGCCCTCGCGAAAGGCCTCGGCGGACTTGAAGGTCGGGGGGACCACGACCTGGCCGCGCGCGTCGATGTAGCCCCACGCCCGTCCTTCGCAGATCGGGTACAGGCGCGGGGCAGGGGGCGATGGCGATGGACGGGTGGGCATGGACTGGCCGAGGAGGTTCCCGCGGACGGGGACGGGGGACAAGCGGTTGAGGTCGGCACCGTGCGGCCACCGGCGGCGGACCAGGTCGGACCGCGTGTCGGACCGCGTGTAGGATCGGGCCATGGTCAGCCACTGGTTGATGAAGACCGAGCCGGAGTCGTTCGGCATCGACGATCTCGCGCGGGTGACGATCGAGCCGTGGACCGGGGTCCGCAACTACATGGCGCGCAACCTGATGCGCGACCAGATGCAGGTCGGCGATCCGGTGCTGTTCTATCACTCGAGCTGCACGCCGCCCGGCGTCGCCGGCCTCGCGCGGGTCGTGCGGACGGGCGTGGTCGACGCGACCCAGTTCGATCCGGCGAGCAAGTATCACGATCCCGACAGCAAGCCGGACCTGCCGCGGTGGGTGTGCGTCGACGTCGAGTTCGTGCAGAAGCTGCCGCGGCTGATCGCGCTCGAGGAGCTGCGCGCGCATCCGGGGCTCGGCGGGATGATGCTGCTGCAGCGCGGCTCGCGGCTGTCGGTGCAGCCGGTGAGCGCGCCGCACTACCAGGCCATCGTCGCGCTCATCGACAGCGCGCCGCCGAGCCCGAAGCCGAAACCGAAACCGAAGCAGAGCCCGAAGCCGACCCCGAAGCCGAAGCCGAAACCGAAGCCGACCCCGAAGTCGAGCCCGAAGGCAAAGCGGAACCGCTGACGCGCTTGCGGCCCGGCGGAGCCCGCCCTACGGTCGCCGGCGATGCTTTCACTCGACGACGCTCGCTGGACACAGCTCCGCCACGCCCACGGCCCGGCGAGCGACGTGCCCGACCTGCTGCGCGCGCTGGCTCGCGGCGAAGATCGCAGCGCGCGGCCGACGCCGCTCGACCTCTGGGATCGGATCTGGTCGGCCCTGTGCCATCAGGGCGACGTCTACGACGCGAGCTACGCCGCGATCCCGCACGTCGTCGAGGTCGGGCGCGCGCGGCCGACGGCGGAGCAGCCGCCGTTCTGGGCGTTCGTCGGCGCGGTCGCGAGCGCCAGCAACGCGGTCGTGGTGCCGCCTGACCTGGCGGCGGCCTATCGCCTCGCGCTGGAGCAGGCCGAGGCAGCGACGGCGGCCTGTGTCGGGCCCGCCCTCGAGACCGACGATGCGTTGCGGCTCCTGATCGCGCTGGTCGGGATCCGCGGCCAGCGACGGCTGGTGGCCACGCTCGAAGGGCTCGTCAACGCCGAGCTCCAGCAAGAGTGCGCCGACTGCGGCGCCGAGCTGTACGTCGCGGGCACGGCCTTGCCGTTCGTGGTCGCCGACCAGGATCCCGCGGGCTCCTCGCCGGCGCGCACCACCACCGTGTCGCCGCCGACCGCGCCGAGCCCGGACGTGCACGCCGCCGCCGTGCTGCTGAAGCGGGCCGGCCACGACGACCTCGCGGCGCGCATCGCTAGCCTCGACGGCGTCGTGACCTGTCCCTGCTGCGGTGCGCGCTTCCCGCTGACGAGCTGACGAGCTGACGAGGGGCAGGATCACACCCTCCAGGCCCGTCAGTCCGGCAAGCGGCGAGCACCGGCTGCCACGCCAGCGGCGTCCGGATCGCGACCACCCGGTCGGCCTCGTCGTCGCCGATGCGCAGATCGTCGGTCCGCGCCGCGTCGACCGCGAGCCGCCCCGACGCGTTGAACGAGCCGTACCGGTCGAGCGCGCCGCCCGCGGGGATCGTCGTCAGCCCACCCGACGCCATCGCGGCGCGCAGCTCGGCCGGGGCCGCGGCGTCGAGCGGCGCCTGGCTCACCCGCTCCTCGTCGACGACGGTGCGATGGTCCCGGTCCGACACTTCCCACTGGTTGACGTAGATGCCGGGACGCCGCCCGCGCAGGTCGATCGCCACCGGCGTCGCCGTCAGGTTGCGCACCTGGACCCGCCCGTGAAAGTGCTGCGGCTCGCCCGCATCGTAGACCACGCGCTCGACCTCGACGTCGACCAGCTCGCCGTGCAGCACGCGCACCCAGCCGCTGGCCGGCGCCGTCGAGACGACCGTCGACGCCGCGGGCGGCGGCGCATGCTCGCACGCCATCACCAGCATCGACATCGCGGCCAGGATCCAGATCACGGGACCGGATCGGACCCCGGAGCATGTCGCCCGGCTACCGGGTCGCGTGGACGGCGTCGGCGATCGCGAGCGCCAGGCTCTCGGGATCGCTGTCGTCGAAGTTGCAGAGGCAGGCGATGGCCAGGCCCTCGTCGGGGAAGCGCAGCAGCTCGGCGCCGAAGCCGACCCACGAGCCGGCGTGCGAGACCGTGGCGCGGCCATCGTGCTCGCCGTGCTCGAGGCCCGCGGCGTAATCGAGCTCGCGACCGTCGTCGAGGCGGCCGCGCACCAGCATCGCCGCGATCAGCGCGGGCGCGAGCGCGGTCGGGGCGTCGAACTGCCCGGCCCAGCGCACGAGGTCGCCGACCGTCGAGCGCACCGCGCCGTCGCCGACCTGCTCCCAGGCCGAGCTGACCGGCGCCCAGCCACCGTGGGCGCGATCGTAGCCGCGCGCGGCCACGTCCTCGGTGGCGCGCGGCGACACCTGGGTGTGGGTCATCCCCACCGGAGCGAACAGCCGGGCGCGCGCCAGCTCGGCGAACGGCTGGTGGCTGACGCGCTCAGCGATCAGCGCGAGCAGGAAGTAGCCCGAGTTGCTGTACTCGTAGGTGACACCCGGAGCCCGGGTCGGCCGCGCGCCCGCGATCACCGCCAGCGCGTCGGCCGTGGTCGTGCGCTCCTCGAACTCGTGACCGGCGTCCTGCAGCAGATCGACGTAGTCGGGCAGCCCGCTGGTGTGATGCAGCAGATCGTGGACCGCGATCGGCCGGCCGCGCCGGGTCGGCAGCTCGGGGACGATCGACCGCACTGCGGTGTCGCGCGCGAGCGTGCCGTCGGCCACCAGCGTGAGCGTGACCGCGGCGGTGAACTGCTTCGACGTCGAGCCGAGGTCGAAGACCGTGTCGGGCGTGATCGGCCGTCCGCCGGCGAGGTCGGCAGCGCCGTAGCCGCGCGCGAACACCAGCGCGCCCCGCCGGCCCACGCCGACCGCGCATCCCGGACGCCGGTCACCCTCGACCTTGCGCATGACCCGGTCGATCGCGGCGCCGGCCGCGTCCGACAGCGGCGCCACCGCCTCGCCCCGCGCGTCGCCACCCGCGTCGCGCGGCGCTGGCAGCGCGGTCGGCGCCGGAGCGGCACCTCGCTGCCCACATGCCGCCAGCACGAGGGCCAGGCTCCGCCCCCAGAGCCTGGCCCCGCGATTCCGGATCCGGATCACGATGCGATCAGGGTACGTTGGCGATGCCGGGGGTGGCGGTGGTGGTGAAGTTCCAGTCGGTGGCGGCGTTGTCGGTGTCGGTGCCGTTGGGCAGGCGGCAGAGCGAGCCCATCGCGGTGCCGGAGTCGGCGGTGGCGATGGGCAGGAACGTGCCCTCGGTCAACGACACGGCGGCCGGGAAGCCCATGATGCTCGCCGTCGGCATCGCGCCCTCGTAGGCCAGGGCGTCGATGAGCGTGCTGGTCGACACGTCGATCAGCGCGACGCCGTCGGGGGCGCCGTTCTGGAACGCGTCGGTGGCCGGCCAGTCGGCGACCGCCGGCGTGAACTTGATGCCGGTGCCCATCGCGGTGACCGCGGCGGCACCGATGACGAGGTAGCCGCCGGCCGGCAGCATGCCAGCAGGGTTGCCGGCGGTGGCGAGGAGCACGCGCCGGTACTCGGGGTTCGGCGTGCTCGAGCCGTTGAGCAGCACGACCGCCTTGCCGACCAGGCTGACCGCGGCCGCCGACGGGTTGTAGATCTCGATGAACTCGGCGGCGTCGGGGTTGACCGACTGATCGTAGTCGACCTCGTTGATCACCAGGTGCTGGACCGCCGCGCTGATCGTGATCGTCGCCGAGCTCGTGCTCGCGGCCAGGGTGGCAGTGATGGTCGCTGATCCGACCATGCTGGCATCGACGTAGTTGAAGGTCACGGACAGCTGGTTGGCCGGCACGGTGACCGTGGCCGGGATGGCGCCGGCGTTGGCCGGGACCAGGGCCAGCGCGATCGACCGCCCGCCGGCCGGCGCCGGCAGATCGATCCGCGCGGTCAGGGTGACGGTGCCGCCGGGCGCGGCGGTCGCGGTCGCCGGCGACAGGGTCACCACCGAGGGCACCTCGCCGGCGCCGATCACCCGCACCGTCGCCATCAGCGACGCCGCGCCGAGGGTCGCGGTCAGTGTCACGCCGGCGTTCTGGGCCAGGCCGTTGACCAACACCTGGGCGCTGGCCTGGCCGGTCGGGATCGTCACGCCGCCGCCGACCACAGTCAGGGCGGCCGGGGTCCCGCTGGTGATCGCGACGAAGGTGTCCATGGTGGCGGCCTGCGACAGGCTCACGGTCAGCGGCGTCGGGATGGTCGGCGCCATCGCCTGGCCCTGCCGGACGAAGCTGGGCGTCGGCGCGAAGCCGACGAGGCCGACCGCTCCCGCCGGCAGGTCGGCGGCGGAACGCGGCTCGAGCTTGGAGTCGTTGGTGCGCAGGGCCAGCACGCCGGTCAGCGACGCGAACGTCTGGTTGACCGCCGGGTTGGCCAGGAGGAACAGGAAGTCGTCGACGATCAGCGAGCCGCCGCCGGTCTCCATCGCCGTGAACTCGCCGAACGCGGCGTTGAGGGCGGTGATGCGGGCGCCGCCGATCCGGACCAGCACGCTCTCGAGCTTGGTCGCCCGGGTCCCACCGGTGGTCACCTCGGCCGCGGTCGCCATGACCGGCGTCGGCGCCGCCTCGACCGCGGCGTTGTCGACCGTCACGTTGGCGACCGGAGCGATCTCGAGCTGGCCGCTGAACAGGGTGATCGTGCCATCGACGGTGACGCGGTTGCCGACCGCGACCGCGGTCAGGAACGCGGAGTTCGGCCCGGTGAACACGAAGATGCCCGAGTAGTCGGAGCCGACGTAGACGGGGTCGGGCATCCCGTTCGCCAGCGTGGCCTTGACCTGGATGAAGAAGCCGTTCGAGCCCTTGCCGGTGACGATGACGTTGGTCACCCGGGCCACGGTGCCGACCGGGGTCACGCCCTGCTTGATGTTGTAAATGGTAGTGGCCACCGTGACCGCCGGGCAGACGGTGTCGGGGTTGGGCGTCATCGGGCAGGCGTCGCAGAGGTCGCCCTTGTGGTCCATGTCGGTGTCGGTCTGGGGATCGGTGAGGAACGGGCAGACATCGGTGGCGTTGGCCGTGCCGTCGCCGTCGAGATCGGTGCCGACCGGGGTCGGGTCGCAGGCGTCGCCCATGCCGTCATGGTCGACGTCGGCCTGGGCGCCATGGTCCATCGGCCGGATCGGGTTGAACGTGGTCGGGCAGTCGTCGGCCGCGTCGAGCACGCCGTCGCCGTCCTGATCACCGGCGACGATGCCGTCGTACTCGCCGGGCCGCGTCGGCAGGCAGGTCGGCTCGTCGGCGGGGGCGGCGCAGATGATCGCCGGGTACGCCAGCGGGACCCGCGGCGCCAGGGTCGCGTACGACACGCCGAACTCGCGCTGGGCGCAGACCCGGCGCGCCTTGGTGCACACCGACAGCTCCTCGCACGAGTTGTCGAGGTCGGCGACCACATCGGCCTCGCCGTACAGGACGTCGCCGTCGCGCACCACCAGGGCGACGTCGGCGTCGCCGGCGGCGATGATCGCCCGGTAGGTCTCGCCGGCGTCGGCGTGGAAGATGGCGAGGTCGGCCAGCTTGCCGACCGCGATCGAGCCGGTCAGGTCGTCGGACCGGCTGGCGATGGCACCGTTGATCGTCACCATCTTCCACATGTCCTCGTCGGTGAACGCGTGGGCGAGGTAGGTGCGGTTGAGCTCGTCGACGCAGGCCAGCTCGCGCAGCGAGGTCGCGGAGCCGGTGTAGGTCCAGTCGGTGCCAACCGCGACGGTGCCGCCGAGCCGGTGCAGGACCTGGGCCTCGGAGGTGTTGCCGAACAGCGAGATGTTCGAGCGCGGCGACCACAGCAGCGCGGTGTGGTCGCGGGCCATGTCGTAGTAGTCGGCGGCGTTGGCGGCGATCACGTGGACGTGGGCGGTGTTCTTCTCGACGAAGTCGCGGGCGCCGCCGAAGCTCGAGCGCTGGCACTGGAACTCGGCGCGCGACCGATCGTCGATGCCCTCGGAGCTGTGGGTCACCAGCGAGTGGAGGTTGCCGACCTCGGTCTCGCTGAGCTTGTAGGCCCAGCCGCAGCTCGCGGGGATGTTGTGGGCGTTGGCGCCCGAGCTGTCGCCGAGCATGAACACCTCGTAGTCGAGGGCCTTGAACCCGAGCGCGAACTCGGCCGCGGCGACGTCGTCGAGGTTGCGGGCCATGCCGTCGGCGTGGCCCGAGCCGACGATCGAGGTGGTGCCGCCGAACACCTGGCGCAGCTCGTTCCAGCGGACGCCGTCGGTGTTCGACGCGGTGTTGCCGTACTGGTTGGGCGGCGTCGGCCACGCGTCGCGCCACTCGTTGCGGTGGCCGTAGCGGCGGGCGTCGTGGGCGACGGTCGAGGCCAGCGGCGCCCGATTGTCGTAGGTGATGTGATCGTGGGCATTGATGATGCCCGGCGAGATCGCCGCGCCGCGACAAGATACGACCGTGGCGGTCGCGAACCCGGGCGCGGTCGTCGGATCGCAGCCGACGTAGGTGATGAGGTTGCCGTCGTAGGCGACGGCGCCGTCGAGGTAGGTGGTGCCGAGGGTGAGGACGTTGCCCCGGAGCACGACCGCGGTGCCGGTGCCGTGCGCGACGTTGCAGTCGCCCTCGGTCGGCGCGGCCAGTGGCGTCGGGCACTGGACGACGCCGGTCGCGGTGGAAGCGTCGGTGGCCGCATCGATCGCGCCGTCGACGCCGGCGTCCGTGAGGGGGGCGTCGATGGTCGACGCGTCGGGACCGACGGGGCTGCCGTCGTCGCCGCAACCGGCCGCGAGGGCGAGGGCGAGAGCGAGGCCACTGGACGTGGCCAGCGCGAGGGCGGACCTGGAACGAAGCGGACGACGACGCATAGCGCGCACGCTAGCACGGGCCTCGCTCGGGGCGCCGCGATCTTCCTCGGCTCGCCTTCAACGAATGCGAGGAGTTGCACGCACGTTGCACACCGGAACACGGGCGGCCTTGCGTTTCTGCCGTGCCAGCGCAAGATGCGCGACCCGATGCCGCACCGCGCTGCCACCTCGCTCCTCGCTGTCGACGCCGCCACCGCCTCGGGCGGCGAGCGCCGGCTCGCGCTGGCGCGGGTCGAGCAGGCGCTATCGGATCAGGTCGGGCCCTGGCAGACCGCGCTGCGGACCGCGCGCGGCGAGACCGGGACCCGCGGTCGCCGCGCCAAGCGCACGACCCGTCGCTGAACGTCGCCGCCGCGCGAGCTCAGGCGACGGTCATGCGGCCGCCGTCGCGCAGCGCCTTCGGGACCAGCGGCGACGGCTCGGTGGTCGACACCAGCCAGAGCTGGTGCGCGGCGCGGGTGACGCCGATGTGCATCAGGTGCCGCGCCCAGTACACGTCGGGGTACGACTGCGCGTTGCACTCGACCATCACGACGTAGTCGAACTCGAGGCCCTTGACCTGGGTGACGTCGGTGACGTCGATGCCCGGCGCGAACGTGAACTCGTCGCGCTTGACCCGGCGCAAGGCCGGGATCTCGGCCCGGGCCAGGCCGTGGAAGTAGGCGTCGGCCTGCTCGGGGTGGCGCGCGATCACGCAGCAGCTCGCGGTCGGCTCGCGCGCCATCAGGTTGCGCAGCGAGTCGGACAGGAACGCCACCGCCTCGCCGATGTCGCCGAACTCGTGCAGCTCGACCGGCTCGCCCGGGCGCGCGGCCAGCGGCTCCTCGGGCGCGAGCTCGGGCCCGAGGACCTCGCGAGCCAGCATCATGACCTCCGCGGTCGACCGGTACGACAGCTTGAGCGGCCGCACGATCGACGGCTGGCCGGTCTGCTGCAGCAGGTCGGCCCAGCCGGTGAAGCCGTTGTCGAACACCAGCCGCTGCGCGGTGTCGCCGGCGATCGTCACGCTGCGCTGATCGGGGTTCTTGTCGGGCGCGTGCACCGCCTCGACCAGGACCTTGACCTCGAGCGCGCTGCGGTCCTGGGCCTCGTCGATCGCGACGTGGTGGTAGACGATCTCGTCGGCGCCGCCGGGCAGGAACAGCCCGCCGCGCTTGAGCTGGACCAGGCGAATCAGCAGGGGATCGTCCTCGTCGTCGACCCGGCCGGCCGGATCGTCGTCGTCGGCGGTCAGCGCGCGGCCGTCGGCGGTCTCGATGATCTTGCCGTCGTCGTCGACCGGGGCCCGCTGAGGCGGCGCGATCTGGCGCTTGACCCAGGCCACGGTCCGCTCGAGGTCGCGCAGGCTGATGTCGGCGGCGCCGGCGAAGCCCTCGGCCAGGGCCACCGGATCGGTCAGCAGCTCCGACCAGTCGGACACCACGTCGTCGACCCGTCGGCGCCAGCGCCGGACCACACCCTCGAGCGCGACCCGGACGTTGGGCTCGAGGTGATCGGCGCGCTTGACCCACGACAGCAGCGCCGCGGTCCGCGGCACCGGCGCCTTGCCGGCCAGCCGATGCCACTCGTCGGCGACGCTGCCGTCGATCCCGGCGACGCCGAGGATCTCGACGCCGGCCGTGCGCAGCTGCGCGGCGACCAGCCCCGCCAGCACCGTGATCATCTTCGGATGCTTCTTGACCCGCGACACCACCTCGGGCGGATCGTCGTTGTAGATGATCGGCGTGTCGGGCAAGAGCCGGAGCCGGGTCGAGCGCGCCCACGTCGTGTAGGTCACCACCGGCACGCCGCTGACCCCGAGCGCCGGCAGCACGCCGCTGACGTAGCGGACCAGCGCCGACGACGGCACCACGAACAGCATCGCGCTCGGCCGGAACCGGCGGCCGTCGGCGAAGTTGAGGTAGGCGACCCGGTGCAGCGCGACCGTGGTCTTGCCCGAGCCGGCGCCGCCCTGGATGACGACGATGCCGCTCTCGGGCTGCGAGATCAGCTCGAACTGCTCCTTGTCGATGAGCGCGGCGATCTCGGGCAGTGACTTGTCGGCGCGGATGCCGGGGCCGTGGTGGACGCCGAGCTTGCCGCGCGGACCGGGCGCGACCACCGGCCGGGCCGCCTTGCCCTGGCCGCCGTGCAGCACCGGCTGCAGGGTGCCGACCGCCTCGATCCAGGTGCCGCGCGCGTCCTTGATGTACGTGCCCTGGGGCGCGCCGATCCGGCGGAGGTTGCCCTTGTTGATCGACACGTTGCGCCGGACCTCGACCACGCCGTCGAGCCGCCGGCTGGCGATCTCCTCCTCGTAGTCGTCGCCCTCCTCGTACCGGTAGTAGATCTTCGACACTGGCGCGTTGCGCCAGTCGACGATCTGGACGTTCGAGGTCCGGTCGATGAAGCCGCGCTTGCCGATCAGCACGTCGCGGCGCTTGCCGCTCTCGCGCAGTCGCATGTGGGCGAAGTACGGCGACGCCAGATCGATCGGCAGCGACACCGAGCCGCCCAGGTGCCCGCGCAGCGCGGCCAGCCGGGTCATCTGCTCGATCAGCGGCGGCAGGTCCTCGCCCCGGGCCTCGGCGATCTGGTCGCGCAACGACAGCAGATCGCGGTCGACGTCGGCGTTGGTCGCCCGCGGCGCGTCGTCGTCGTCGCCGAGCGCGGCCCGGGCCTGGACCAGCCCGAGCAGGCGCTCCTCGTCGGCGATGATGTCGGCGGCGGGGCTCTTGGGAGCGATTCGGTCGGCCATGGTCGGGCGCGCGCGTGCGCGGACCGCGGGTCATATCAGACCCTTCCCCTGCCCGCAAAGCCCCGCCGCCGCGACAGTGCCTTCAAACAGCTCACTTCAGCGCTCCCGGGCCTCCGATGCTCACGTACGGGAACAAGAGCCCCGTCCCCCCGTCGACGATTCTTGGTTGCGTCTCGATGAGCCCACCGTTCTGCTCGCGGGGCTCGTACCAGCCGCCCGCGTACCCCTCCGGCTGCCCGAAACGGCCCCGCTGGAAATCCGACGGTTCGGAAGAGCTCCACAGGTACGTTTCTGTCTCGCGGTTCCAGCGTTTGGCTACGCCGGGATCACCACCGTAGGGTAGCGGGCGTCGTAGCTGTCGAGCTCGCCGACTATCTCGGCTGCCGAGCCGCGCCAGCCACGCCCCCGTGATCGACGTCTCCAACATCGCCGCCGCGACCGGAAGCTCGGACTTGCCCCGGGCGGAGCCGATCGCCGTGGCGAGCGCTATGGAAGGCTGAGGACGCGCCAACCAATGACGCCCGCGTTCGACAAGTTCAAGGAGGCCGCGTGACCCAACGGCGGTCGGCGTTCGAGGTGCGACCGGATCGAGCCCGCTGACCGGCGTCAGGCGCGGCTCAGCGGCCCTTGCGGGTGAACGAGGCGCGGGAGGCCTCGAGCAGCTTGAGGGAGCAGGTGGCGCGGACCGGGGTGCCGTCGGCCAGGAACATGGTGAGCTTGGTCGACATCGACTCGAGCACGCCGCGGAAACGCGGCAGGCCCGGATCCCAGCGCAGCTCGACCAGCGGCGGCCGCTGGCGGTCCTCGTCGCCGTCGGGATCGAGCACCCGCAGCAGCCGGCCGAGCGGCTCGACGAAGCGGGTCTTGACGTTGTGCTGGCCGCGCGGCTCGAGCACCTGGAGGAGCTGGCCGAGCGGCTCGACGAAGCGGGTCTTGACGTTTCGCTTGCCGACCGGCTCCTCGAAGGTGTCGAACAGGAGCTCGAGCGACAGGGTGCGCGGGCTGGTCGACGCGTACTCGAGCGACGGGTGATCGGCGCGCGAGTTGGAAGACGGCGTCCACGACGCCGACTCCTCGAGCTGGAGCTGGGCCGGGTTGAACTGGGCAATGACCGCGACGTGCGGCGGATCGAGGGAGATGAGGCTGATGCGCTGCTGGCTGGTCATGCCCCGGCTTTCGGCCGGGCCGCCCGCCGGTTGCGTGCGATCTGCACCGCCGGCGCCTGCCGGGCCGAACCCCTCGACCTCGCTGTACAAAATCCATTGCGCCCCCGGCAAAAAGGCCGTAACGGATCCCACCACCATGGCCCGCGCCAAAGCGATGCTTGCTCAGGATCCGCTCCGCCGCTGGACCATCGCCGACGCCGAGGAGCTGTACGGCTTCAAGCGCTGGGGATGCGGCTACTTCAACATCAACGACCAGGGCAACCTGATCGTCACCCCGCGCGGCGCCGGCAACGGCACCATCGACATGCGCGAGCTGATCGACGAGCTGACCGGGCGCGGCATCCAGCTGCCGATCCTGCTGCGGTTCTCCGACGTGCTCAAGGCGCGCATCGAGCTGATCTGCGGCGCGTTCAACGGCGCGATCAAGGAGTACGGCTACGGCGGCCAGTACCGCGGCGTGTACCCGATCAAGGTCAACCAGAACCGGACCGTGGTCGAGGAGATCATCGAGTTCGGCCGGCCGTTCCACTACGGCCTCGAGGCCGGCAGCAAGCCCGAGTTGCTGACCATCATGGCCATCCACCAGGACGACGAGGCCCTGATCATCTGCAACGGCTACAAGGACGAGGAGTACATCGAGACCGCGTTGCTGGCCTCGAAGCTCGGCCGCACCGTCATCTTGGTCGTCGAGAAGCCGTCCGAGCTCGAGCAGATCCACCGGGTCGCCGAGCGGGTGAAGATCAAGCCGATCCTCGGCATGCGGTCGCGGCTGTCGTCGCGCGGCGCCGGTCGCTGGGAGCAGTCGGGCGGCGACTTCTCCAAGTTCGGGCTGACCGCGGCCGAGATGGTCGACATGGTCGCCAAGCTCAAGCTGTGGGGCCAGGTCGACAGCCTCAAGCTCCTCCACTTCCACCTCGGCTCGCAGATCTCGGCGATCAAGAGCATCAAGAACGCGCTGCGCGAGGCCGGCCGGCTGTTCGTCGAGCTGTACAAGATGGGCGCGACCGGGCTGTCGTACGTCGACGTCGGCGGCGGGCTCGGGGTCGACTACGACGGCTCGCAGACCAACTTCGCGTCATCGATGAACTACTCGGTGCAGGAGTACGCCAACGACGTCGTCTACGCGATCAAGGAGATCTGCGACGCCGACAACGTGCCCCACCCCAACATCGTCTCGGAGTCGGGCCGGGCGGTCACCGCCCACCACTCGGTGCTGGTGGTCAACGTCCTCGGGGTCACCGAGTTCGACACCGTGGTCCCGGCCCAGATCAGCAAGCCGACCGCGCCGCTGGTCGTCAACATGTGGGAGACCTACCAGTCGGTGTCGCAGAAGAACCTGCTCGAGGCCTACCACGACGCCGTCGAGTACAAGGACCAGGTCCTGCAGCTCTTCAACCTCGGCCACCTGTCGCTCGAGCACCGGGTGGTCTGCGAGAATCTGTTCTGGGCGATCTGCGAGAAGGTCCTGCTGCTGTCGCGCGGCCTGCCGCACCAGCCCGAGGAGCTCGAGGGCCTGGAGAAGGCGCTGTCGGACACCTACTTCTGCAACTTCTCCATGTTCCAGTCGCTGCCCGACGCCTGGGCGGTCGATCAGCTGTTCCCGATCACGCCGATCCACCGGCTCAACGAGGAGCCGACCCGGCGGGCGACGCTCGCCGACATCACCTGCGACTCCGACGGCAAGATCGACTCGTTCATCGATCTGCGCGACGTCAAGCACGTGCTCGAGCTGCACCCCAAGGACGAGGGCCAGGACTACTACCTCGGCATGTTCCTGGTCGGCGCCTACCAGGAGATCCTCGGCGACCTCCACAACCTGTTCGGCGACACCAACACGGTCCACGTCCAGCTCGGCCCCGACGGCGACTACGACGTCAAGGACGTGGTCGCGGGCGACACCGTGAGCGAGGTGCTGGCGTTCGTCGACTACTCGCCGTCGGACCTGCTCGGCCGGCTGCGGGCCAACGTCGAGATCGCGCTGCGCAAGAAGCTCATCACCATCGACGAGTCGCGCGCGCTCATCAACCGGTTTCGCCAGGGTATGATCGGGTACACGTACCTCGACAAGGAGTGACGGCCATGGCCAAGGCGACCACACCCCCGAACCTGCCAAGCCGCTCGCGCCAGGCGCTGGTGACGGCGCTGCTGTTCGCCCACGTCGGGGTGGCCGCGCTGGTCGTGGTCGGGCTCACCCACTGCACCGGCTGCGGCATGAAGGATCCGACGATGGCCCGGCTCGAGCTGGCCGACGCCACGATCACGATCGATCAGCCCGACGGCGTCCACCACGCGCTGACCCTGGCCGCGAGCGGCGCGGTCGCGTGGGACGGCAAGCCGCTCTTGACCATCAGCAAGAACGGCGTGCTCTCCGCCGGCGGCAAGACGATCGCCAAGGTCGACAAGCACGGCGCGATCACGATCCACGGCCAGCTGGTCGACAACCTCGCGGTCTTGCCCGACGGCACCTTCCGGCTCGACGGCGAGGCCGCGCTCACGATCGATCGCGACGGCACGATCGCGGGCCCGCTGATCAAGTCGCTCGCCCATCCGGCCCTGGTCCTCGATGGTTCGAAGCTCGCGTACGTCGGCCCGCCGGGCGCGCGCTGGGCCACGCTGCTCGGCTTCGCGGCGGTGCTTTCGCCGTCGCTGGGCGTCACGCTGCCGCGCTGAAGCGCGCGCACCGCTCACAAGCAGCGGAGAACGCGGCGGCGACACGCGGTGGCGCCGGGCAGGCACGGGCCGCCGCCGGGCAGGCTGGTGGCGAGCGCGCACGGCGTGGTGACGGCGACCGCGGCCGAGCGCGCGGACACGCCGCCGTCCTCGTCGCGCGCGGCGACCGCGTACGTGTACGTGTGGCTGGCCGTGACGGTGTGATCGACGTAACCCGGCCCGGTCGACGACGCGACGATCTCGCCGTCCCGGTAGACCACGTAGTCGACGACGCCGAGGTCGTCGATGGCCGCGGTCCAGGTCAAGGTCACCGCGCTCGGGGTCACGCTCGCGGCGAGGGTGGTGGGCGCGCTCGGCGGACCGGTGTCGACCACGCCCTTCGATCGGTACTGGTTGACGCTGCCGCCCTGGGTGACGGTGTAGCTGTCGCCGGTCGCGGAGGTGAGGACGATCGGGCCGCCCCTGGTGCTGGTGGCCGGGTTCTCGGTCAGCCAGACCGCGGCGCTGACCGCCGCCAGGTGCTGCATGGTCGCCGGCGCCGGGTGGCCGAAGATGTTGTTGGCGCCGAGCGAGATGAACGCCACGGTCGGACGCAGCGCCGCCAGCATGCTGGCGTTGGTCGAGGTCGCCGAGCCGTGGTGGTGGACCTTGTAGGCCTCGATCTCGCCGACGGTGGGCGCCGCCAGCGACTCGATGTCGGGCACGTTGCCGGTGAGGTCGCCGCCGATCAGCGCGTCGAACGCGCCGTAGCTGACCTTGACCGCGAGCGACAGCCCGTTCTCGTCGGTGACCACGACGCCGTTGCCGCCGA
>JAYVSF010000601.1:0-3254 GCA_043775605.1 Myxococcales bacterium | reverse complement strand
AGGTCGCGCGGACGATCGATCGCGGCCCGGAAGCGCGGGTGCCGGCATGTGCGGGCAGGTCTGGCCAGCTTGCGTGGCGGCGACCGATCGATCATGACCGTAGGATTCGTTCACCCGTGCCAAGGGCCTCGCGTCGCTGGGTCGGATCGCTGGCGCTGGCCGCCGCCGTTGCGTGCGGCCGGTCGAGCCGCGCGCCGTCCCTCGGGTCCAAGCCGGCGCCCGCCATCGACGCTGGCGCCGCCGACAGCGCACGCGACGGCCACGGTCCGGTCGACGGCGACGCACCCAGCAGCGGGCTCGCCGCCGGCTGGAGCGACGTCACGGTCGAGGTGCCCGACCTTGTGCTCGACCTGCGCTACGCCACCGCCCACAACCTGACCGGCGCCCCGCTGTATCCGGAGGCGCGCTGCCTGCTGCGCACGGCGGTGGCCAAGCGCCTCGCCCGGGTAGCGCGGGCGCTGGCCGAGCGCGGCCATCGGCTCGTGCTGTGGGACTGCTACCGGCCGGCGTCGGCGCAGCGCCTGCTGTGGCAGCGCGTACACGATCCCCGGTTCGTCGCCGAGCCGCGGTTCGCGACCGACGGCACGCCGCTGACCGGCTCGCGCCACAGCCGCGGCGCCGCGGTCGACGTCAGCCTGGCCGCGGCCGACGGCAGCCCGCGGCCGATGCCAACCGACCACGACGACTTCGGGCCCGGCGCCAGCGGCGCGCGCGCCACCGGCGCCGCCGCCGCCAACCTGGCCGAGCTGCGGGCGGCGATGACCGTCGCCGGCTTCACCCCGCTGGCGTCGGAGTGGTGGCACTTCGACGCCGCCGACGCGACCGCCTATCCCCTCGCCGACCTGCCCTTGCGGTGACGACGGTGTGCGAGACTGCCGGCGATGAGCGGCATCATCCACGCCTTCCTGCTCGACGGTCGCGGCGGCGGCCTGGCGCTCGACTGGGACGCGATCGAGCGGTGGGTGCCCGAGGCCGGCACGCTGTGGGTCCACCTCGACTACGAGGACGCCGTCAGCCAGAGCTGGCTCGGGCTGCGCTCGGGCATCGCGCCGGTGATCCGCGACGCGCTGATCGATCGCGATCCCCGGCCCCGAGTCCTGCTCGACGACGACGCCCTGCTGCTGGTGGTGCGCGGGGTCAACCTCAACCAGGGCGCGCAGCCCGAGGACATGGTGTCGGTGCGGTGCTGGGCCGAGCGCCACCGGGTGGTCACGCTGCGCCACCGACCGGTGCGCGCGCTCGACGCGATCGCCGCCACCCTCACCCGCGGCAAGGGCCCGCGCGACGCCGGCGGCTTCGTCGCCGCGCTGGTCGACACCGTGCTCGAGCCGGTGGTCACCGTGGTCGACACGCTCGACGACGATGTCGCCCGCGCCGAGGACGACGTGCTGGTCAACCAGGTCCCCGAGCAGCGGGCCCGGCTGGCCGACCTCCGGCGCCGCGCGATCAACCTGCGCCGGTTCATCGGGCCCCAGCGCGACGCGCTCAACAAGCTGGCGGCGGTCGAGGCGCCGTGGCTCGACGACGGCGCGCGAGCCAAGCTGCGCGAGGCCGCCGATCGCCAGGCCCGCACCGTCGAGGAGCTCGACGCCGCGCGCGATCGGGCCGCGGTCACCCACGAGGAGCTGCAGAGCCGGATGGACGAGCTGGCCAACCGCCGGCTCTACATCCTGTCGCTGGTGACCGCGGTGTTCCTGCCGATGTCGTTCGTCACCGGCCTGCTCGGGGTCAACGTCGGCGGGGTCCCGGCCCAGGACATCCACTGGGCGTTCTGGGCGTTGCTCGGCGCGCTGGCCACCGGCTCGATCGGGATGATCTGGCTGTTCCGGCGCTGGCGCTGGTTGTGAAGCCGGGTGATAGGCTCGTCGGGTGTGGACCCGACGCGACCTGCTGCGGGCGGTGGGCGCCAGCGCCGCGGTCGCCGCGCTGACCCCGCCGGGCTGCGGCGGTAGCGCCCCGCCGACGGTCGAGGTCGCGGGCCACGAGCTCGATCGGCTGCGCGACGCGCTGCGGCTCGCGGTCGACGCCCTGGGCGCGCGCCTGGCCGCGCCGTTCGGGTTCGCGACCGTTCGCCGGCGGACCCACGCGGTCATCGATCTCGATCAGCGCGGGTTGTTCGTCGAGCAGCGCATGGTCGCGATCGTCGGCGGCCGCGATCGCGACGGCCGCTGGCACGAGCGGGCGACCGACGAGCTATCGCCGGCCGGCGTGGCCCGCGCCACCGACCTGGTGCTGGCCGGCGCGCCCGCCGGTGCGGCGCCCGACCGCGCGAGCCCGGCCGCGCGCGTGGCCCGCGATGCCACCGCGCTGGTCCACGACCCGCGCGCGGTCAACCGCGCCACCTGGCTGGCCGAGGCCGAGGCCCTCGCCGCCCGGGTCGCAGCCCACGCATCGAGCCGCATCGTCTACCGCGCGGCGTGGCTGACCACCGACGACGACGAGACCTGGTTCGTCGGCGCCGACGTCGATCACCGCCAGCGCCTGGTGCGCGGTCAGGTCGGCGCCAGCCTGATCACCTGGCACGGCCAGCGCCCGGTGGCCGGCGAGGCGACCGTCGACGGCCGGTTCGTGCCCGCCGCCGCGCTGCTCGCCGACAACGCGCTGGCCCAGGCCGCCGACGACGCGCTGACCCTGTCCACGCCCGGCAGCGCGCCGAGCGGAACGACCACGGCCGTGCTCGCGCCCGAGCTGGTCGCGGCGATCGTCGATCGCCTGCTGGCGCTGCCGGCGCTGGCCCGGGCGATCCGACCGGCGGCGGTGCTGACGCTCACCGATGATCCGACGGCGGCGAGCGCGATCGCCGGCTATCCGGTCGACGACGACGGCGCGGCGGCGCGCCCGACGACGCTGGTGGCCGACGGCCAGGTGGGCCCGGCGCTCGGCGCGGGCAGCGTGCGGCGGGCGGGGCCGCGCTGGCACCGGATCACGGGCCCGTGTCACCTCGAGCTGGCGCCGGGACCGACCGTGGCCGCCGCGCTCGAGGCCGACGTGGTCGCCGGGGTCACGCTCGAGGGGTTGCGCGACCTCCGGCTCGATGACGACGGCCTCCTGGTGCTGCGCGCGGCCCGGACCCGCCAGCTCGCGCGCGGCCAGCGCACCGGTCGGGTCTGGGACGACGTCGAGCTGCGCGCCGACGTCGGCGAGTTGCTGGCGGCGGTGACCGGGGTCAGTCAGGACCGGGTCGCGATCGCCCTCGCCGACGACCGGCCGGCGCGCGGGGCGCTGATGCCGTGGCTGGTGACCCGCGGCGAGCT
>JAYVSF010000600.1:0-15689 GCA_043775605.1 Myxococcales bacterium | reverse complement strand
CACGGCCTGCGCGACGAGGTCGAGGCGGTCGCCACCGCCACCAGCGCCTCGGCCCGGGTCGAGCTCGAGGGCCGGCTGCGCAGCTTCGAACAGCAGGTCGCCACGGTCGCCGCCCAGCTGTCGCAGACCACCGCCGCCCTGCTCGACGAGTCGGAGGCGATGCGCAAGAACCTGGCCGACCTGCAGCGCGGCCTGACCCGGGTCCGCATGCAGACCGCGCGGGCGCTGTTCGCCCAGCTGGCCCGGGCCTTGCGCGCGGCCGCCCGCGCCGCCGGCGCCGACGTCGAGCTGCGGACCAGCGGCGACGACACCGAGTTCGACAAGGCGGTGGCCGAGCGGATCACCGACCCGCTGATCCAGCTCCTGCGCAACGCCGTGGTCCACGGCATCGAGCCGCCGGCCGAGCGCGTCCTGCGCGGCAAGTCGGCGACCGGCATCATCCGCATCGCCGCGCGTCAGGACGGCAACCTGGTCGTGCTCGAGGTGTCGGACGACGGCCGCGGCATCGACGCCCGCAGGCTGCGCGAGCGGTTCGTCACCACCGGCCGGTGGACGGCGGCGCGCGCCGAGCTCGCGTCCGACGACGACGTGCTGCACGCGCTGTTCGATCACAGCATCTCGTCGCGCGACGAGGCCGACGAGCTGGCCGGGCGCGGCATCGGCCTCGATCTGGTGCGCGAGGCGACCGCGCGGCTGGGCGGCGAGATCCGCATGACCTCGACCGCCGGCCGCGGCACCACCTTCATCCTCCGGGTGCCGGTGTCCACGGCGGTGACCCAGGCGATGTTGTTCAAGGTCCACGGACAGGTCTACGCCCTGCCCAACGCCCAGGTCGTCGACGTGATCGCGGTCGACGCCGACGCGACGTCGTGGCCGGCCGGCGGCGCGCCGGTGGTCCGGCTCGAGCACCTGCTCGCGATCCCGGGCGCCGGCGTCAGCGTCGAACCGGCGCGCCGACCGGGTGTGGTCGTGACCTACGCCGGCCACCGCCTGGTGTGCACGGTCGACCGCGTGGTCGGCCCGCGCGAGATCGTGGTCAAGCAGCTCGGCCCGCTGCTCGCCCCGCTGTCCCTGTACGCCGGCGCCACCATCAGCGGCTCGGGCAAGGTCCAGCTCATCCTCGATCCCGCGGCGCTGGTCCGCACCGTCTACCCGTCGGCGCGCCTGACCGAGCCGACCTCGCCGACCGCGACCCCCGACGCGCTGTCGGGCCGCGCGCTGGTGGTCGACGACTCGCGGGCGCTGCGCGAGGCGCTGACCTCGATGCTGACCCGCGAGGGCTGGATCGTCGACGTCGCCGAGGACGGCCAGCGGGCCTGGAGCCTGGCCGAGCACCTCAGCTACGATCTGGTCGTGACCGACCTCGAGATGCCGCGGGTCAGCGGCTTCGAGCTCATCAGCCGGCTGCGCGCCGCGCCGCGCACCGCGGCGGTCGCGGTGGTGGTGGTGTCGTCGCGGGTCACGCCCGAGGTCCGCCGGCGCGCCGCCGAGCTCGGGGTCAAGGGCGTCATCGCCAAGCCGCTGACCCGGCGCAAGCTCCTCGACGTCCTGTACGGCGACGGTCGCCAGCCCTGACGGGCCGGATTCGGATTCACCCGGCGGGCAATTCGGATTCGGGTTCGGGTTCGGGTTCGGGTTCGGGTTCGGGTTCGGATTCGGATTCGGAGCCGGACCCCCGCTCAGCGCTTGGGGCGCTTGTGCGAGACCTTCAGAAGCGGGCGGCCGGGCTTGGCGCTGGCGGAGCGCTCGCGGCGGCCGGTGGCGGCCTTGGCGATCTCGCGAGCGCCCGCCTTCTGTCGGGCGAAACCGGCACGCGGGCTCCATTCGAGGCCACGGCGCGGAGTTGCCGGCGCGGGCTGGGCCGGCGCTGACGCCGGCGCCGCGGCGGCCGCGGACACCCGGCGCGACCGGGTCGGCGTCGACGGCTCGGCGGCGCTCGCGACCGTCCCGCCCGCGGCGGGCTGGATCAGCTTCAGCTCGATCCGGCGGCGCGGCACCGAGACATCGACGATCTCGACCTCGACCGCGTCACCCATGGTCAGGCTCCAGCCGCTGCGACGGGCCCGCAGCCGCAGGTGCAGCTCGTCGTAGCCGATGTCGCTGCCCATCGACTCGAGCTTGATCAGGCCCTCGACGTACGGGCTGTCGAGCTCGACGAACGCGCCGAAGCTGGTCACGGCCGACACCGTGCCGGTGAACCGCTCGCCGATCTGCTCGCGGACCAGGTAGGCCCGGTACATCGCGACCGCCTCGCGCTCGGCCTCCATCGCTCGCCGCTCGTGGCCCGACGACAGCGCCGCCAGCTCGGTCAGCCGGGTCACCGGCGGCGGCGGCTCGCGATAGGCGCCCCCGGCCGGCAGCCCCGCGCGGTGGAGGTGGAACTTGAGCAGCCGGTGGACCAGCAGATCGGGGTAGCGCCGGATCGGCGACGTGAAGTGCAGGTAGTCGCCCGAGGCCAGGCCGAAGTGGCCGATCGGCACGGTGTCCCACACGGCCTGCTTGAGCGAGCGCAGCACCAGGAACGACAGCGCCCGCGCGGCCTGGGTCGCGACCACCTGGTCGAGCACGTGCTTCATGCCGAGTGGCGTCAGCGCGACGTCGACATCGACCTCGATGCCGAGCGCGCCCAGGATCTCGGCCAGCTCCTCGACCCGCTCGCGCCGCGGCGGCGCGTGGACCCGCCACACCGTCGGTGCGCCGTGCTTCCTGAAGAACCCGCCGACCGCCTCGTTGGCGGCGATCATGAACGCCTCGACCAGCTGGTAGGCCCCCTTGACGTCGGGGTCGCCCTTGGCCCGGACCACGTCGCGGACCAGCCGCGGATCGTCGGCATCGAGCAGGACCTTGGCCTCGGGCAGATCGAGGTCGAGCGCGCCGCGGGCCTGGCGTGCCGCCCGCAGCTTCTTGCCCAGCGCGTCGAGCCGGGTCAGCTCGTCGAGCCACGGCCGGTAGGCCTCGCGCCGGCCGCGGAAGTCGCCGCGCAGCGCCGCCGCGACCCCGGGGTAGTCGAGCCGGGCGTGCGAGCGGATCACCGCCGCCGCGAAGCTGGTGTCGATCAGCGCGCCGTCGCCGTCGTAGTCGAGCCGCACCACCATCGCGCAGCGATCGAGGTCGGGGTTGAGCGAGCAGATGCCGGCCGACAGCTGGATCGGCAGCATCGAGATGACCCGGTCGGGCAGGTAGACCGAGACCCCTCGCAGCACCGCCTCGCGATCGAGCGCGTCGTCCCAGCGGACGTAGTGCGAGACGTCGGCGACCGCGACCCAGACCCGGGTGCCGCCGTCGGGGTTGTCCTCGATGCACAGCGCGTCGTCGAAGTCGCGCGCGGTCTCGGGATCGATGGTGCAGAACCGGCGGTCGCGCAGATCGATGCGATCGGTGAAGTCGGCCGGGCCCAGCGTCTGCGACGTCGACTCGGCCTGGCGCAGGGCCTCGGGCGGGAACTCGATCGGCATCGCCGCGCAGGCCAGGATCTTCTCGATCTCGGTGCGCGGGTCGTCGGGCGCGCCGAGGACCTTGAGCACCCGGGCCGCGAGATCGTGGCCGCCGGCGGTCGGATAGCGGGTGATCTCGACCACCACCGCCTGACCCTCGCTGCCGGCGACGCCGCCGTCGAGCACGACCTGGCCGAAGTCGGTGGCGACCCGCGGGTCATCGGGCTCGAGGTAGAAGCCGCGGCCGCTGCGCCGGAGCACGCCGGTCAGCCGGGCCCGGCCGCGCGCCAGCACCTCCTCGACCTGACCCTCGACGCCCTTGACCCCGACCCAGGTCGTGACCCGGACCTGGTCGCCGTCGAGCGAGCCGCCGCGGTACTTGGCGGGGATGAAGACGTCGCGGCCATCGACCTGGGCGACGAAGCCGTAGCCGGCGGGATGGACGGTGATGCGACCGGTGACCGGCTCGTCCGCGCCCGGCCGCGGGGTGGTGACGCGGGCGATGCGCGGAGCAGCGACCGGTGCGGGCGACGACGTCAACGCCGCGGTGGTCCGGCGGGTGCGTGCCGGCCTCGCCACAGGCGCAGGCACAGGTGCAGCCCCGGCCGCGGGCGAGGTCGCCGACGCCGCATCCGGCTCCGGGCTGGCCCACGGCAACCCCGGCTGGCGCGCGCGGCGGTCGGCGGCGCGGCCCTGAGGCGCGAGCGAGAAGGCGCCGCCGGGCAGGAGGTGGATGCGGCCGCTGCCGGCCAGCTCGGCGAGCAGCGACCGCAGCTTGGCGTAGTCCTGCTTCTTCAGGCCGAGATCGTCGGCGAGGGCCTGGAGCTTGACGCCGCGGGTGACGACGCGACCGAGCGCGTCGAGGATATCTTCGGAGGTGACGGACATGATGAGACGAGTGACTTTCGGGGAGAGGCCCCGGCCAGCTCACCGGCGCATCGCGACGCGACCAGCCGGTGGCTCAGGGGCAACGAAGAGGGGTTGATGATGAGGGGGGCGCGCCGCGGTCGGGGCGCTAACGGAGTGCGTGCAGGGTCGCGTCGTCGCCGGCGACGTAGATCGTGCCGTCGGCGGCGATCGTGATCGCGCTGTCGAGATCGGCGTCGAGAGGATAGGTCCAGGCCAGGACGCCGTCGGGCTGGACACAGTAGAGGTGATCGTCCTGGGAGCCGACCAGGATCAGGTCGTTGGCCGCGACCACCGGCCGGGCGTGGATCTTGTCGGCGGTGGCCAGCCGCCAGCGGACCTGGCCGCTGGGCGCGATCGCGTAGAGGTGGCCGTCGTAGCTGGTGCCGTAGATGGTGCCGTCGGTGGCCAGGGCCACGCCGCCGCGGACGTCGCCGTCGGTCAGGACCTTCCACTTGAGCTCGCCGGCCGGGCTGACCGCGTAGATCGCGTCGTCGTCGCTGCCGACGTAGATGGTGCCGTCGTCGCCGACCACCGGGGTCGCGTCGAGGTCGCCGCCGGTGCGCACCTCCCAGCGCTTGTCGCCGTCGGCCGACAGCGCGTACAAAGCGTCGTCCTCGCTGCCGGCGTAGATGGTGCCGTCGGCCAGGGCCGGCGCCGCGGCGACGTGCTCGCCGGTCGCGAACCGCCAGCGCAGCGTGCCATCGGCCCACACCGCCTGCACGCCGTCGCCGCCGAGGTAGATCGTGCCGTCGTCGCCGATCACCGGGCCACCGTCGGCGTCGCAGCGCGAGCTCTCGGGGCCGAAGCCGCCGGGCGCGCAGTTGCCGAGCCGCAGCGCCCATTTCTCGCGACCGGTGGCGCCGTCGAGCGCGCGCAGGCGATCGTCGTCGCTGCCGACGTAGACCGTGCCGTCGACCGCGACCGCGGGCGTGCTCCACGACCGCTCGCCGAGCGCAGCCTTCCAGCGCACGGTGCCATCGGCCGCGACCGCGGTGACCTGCCCGCCCTGATCGGCGACGTAGATCGTGCCGTCGGGACCGATCGTCGGCCCGCCGGTGACCGGGCCAGCCAGCGCGACCTTCCACTGCTCGCGCGGCATCCGGGTCGGCGCGGGCCCGCCGGTGCGACCGCGATGGCGCGCGTCGCCGCCCAGCATCGCGTACGGCCGGGGACCGACCACCGGATCGCGCGCGCCGCCGCTGCCGCCCGTCGGCCCCGGCCCCGGCCCCTGATCGACGCGGCCACCCGTGCCCGGTCCCGTCGGCGGATCGACGCACGCGCCCGCCATGCACACCCGGGTACCCTTGCAGTCGGTGTCCTTGCCGCACGGCCCCGGCGACAACCCGGGCCCGGAGCACGCCGCGAACCCGACGACGCTCGCGACCACGAGCCCGGTCGAGCCCGCCGCCAGCGCCCACCCGCGCACCGCGGACATCACGTTCACCACGACAGCAAACCTACCAGCTTCCGTCGAGCGTCACGGTCGGCGATCGCGATCACGCCTTGGCGAGATCGTTCGAGAACCGCTCGGCCAGCTTCTCGAAGTAGCGACGGGTCTCTTCCAGGATCGCCGGATCCTGATCGGGGTACATGCGGATGCCGTGGGACCCGCACGGATCGGTGGTCACCGGCCCGACCGGCAGCCCGCCGACGATGCCGGTGCGCTCGTGATAGAGGAGCGCCAGCACCTCCGAGTGGCTCTCGGGCACGAGGAACGTGCGCCGCCCCAACTCGGCTTTTCCGTCCTTGAAGCCCTCGATGAGCTTGGCCATGAAGTCCCGCCGAGTGTATCGCTCGACGGGGTGGTGTCAAAAGGGTATGTGACCGCGCGATCGGGCGACCCGCGCCCGCGCGGCTTCCACGATCCCGCCGGCGGTGCGATCGTCGGCCATGCACGTCGAGTTCTGGTTCGACTTCTCGTGCCCGTACGCCTACCTCGCGTCGACGGCGATCGAGGCCCACTGCGGGGCCGCCGGCGTCGAGCTCCGGCTCGAGCCGATGCTGCTCGGTGGCGTGTTCCGGGCCACCGGCGCCGGCGATGGTCCGATGCCAGGGCTGGGCGCCGCCAAGGCCGCCGGCAACCTGCGCGACATGCAGCGGTGGGCCGAGCGCCGCGGCGTGCCGCTGATCCTGCCGCCCGCGCATCCGATGCGCACGGTGCGGGCGCTGCGCACCCTGCTCGGCCTGCCGGTCGCGCGCTGGCCAGCCGCGATGCACGCGCTCTACGCGGCCTACTGGCGCGGCGCGGTCACGGGCCCGCCGGGATCGCCTGACCAAGCCTGTGAGGAGCCGTTCGGTGACGCGGTCATCGGCCCGGCCCTGCTCGCCGCGGGCGTGCCCGAGGCCGAGATCGCGGCCGCGCGCGCCGCCGCCGACACCGACGCGATCAAGCACGAGCTGCGCCAGCGAACCGAGCGGGCCGTGGCGCACGGCGTGTTCGGCGCGCCGGCGATGGTGATCGTCCGCGACGACCGGCCACCGGTGCTGCTGTGGGGTCAGGACCGCCTCCACTGGCTCGACGCGGTGCTGGCCGGCTGGGATCCCGATCGCGCCCCGCCCCCGCCGGGGTCCGATCCCTGGGCCGGGCCCGTTCGACAGGTCTTCACCGGCCCGCCCGCGGCGCCTCCGCCGGCGCTCGACCTCTGGTTCGACTACTCGTCGCCGTTCGCCTACCTGGCCTCGACGCAGATCGAGCGCGTCGCCGCAGCCGCCGGCGCGACCGTGCGCTACCGACCGATGCTGCTGGGCGCGCTGTTCAAGGCGGTCGGCGCTCCCGACGTGCCGCTGTTCGCGATGCCGGAGGCCAAGCGTCGCTACGTCGCCGGCGAGCTCGATCGCTGGGCCCGGTGGTGGGGCGTCGAGCTGCGGTTCCCGCGCCAGTTCCCGATCCGGACGGTGACCGCGCTGCGCCTCACGCTCCTCTCCGGCGAGCGTCAGCCTGCGCTCATCGCGCGCCTGTTCCGCGCCGCCTGGGTCGAGGACCGCGACCTGTCGGATGCCGCGGTCCTGCGCGAGCTGGCTGCGGAGGTCGGGCTCGATCCGGCGCGCGTCGAGGACACGGCGCAGGCCCAGGCCAAGCAGGCCCTGCACGACGCGACCGCCGAGGCGCTGGCCGCGGGCGTGTTCGGCGCACCGACGTTCATCGTCCACGACCCGGCCGGCCCCGTGGCCTTCTGGGGCCAGGACCGCCTCGAGCTGGTCGCGGACGCGCTGCGCGGATGGCGCCCACACGCAGGGTGACCCCCGCGACATGGACGCGAACGACTCCCGCCGGGCCGTGTGACCCGCGGACCGGTTGCCCGGCGCCGACCCTACTTGCGAGCCGTGCGCACCTTGCGCCGCTTCTTGGCCCGGCCGAGTCCACGCTTGTGGGCTCCTGCCTTCTTGGCCTTCATGCGGCGATCCTTGAGCGAGCGATCGCGCTTGTACTTGGGTCGGTTCTTGAGCTTGCTCTTGGAGCGGCGTCCTGCAGCCACGGCGTACCTCGTGAGGAAGACCCCGGATTCCGGGGAGGTCGCAGTCTATCCACCGGCGTTGCGGCGTCAAGCCCGGCGCCAGGTTACCTTTGGGCCCCGGCGACGTATGAACAGGGCGCGAGGATGACCACCGACCCGCGTGACCTCATGATGCGGTACTGCGCCGGCGACGCCACGGCTTTTCGGGCCCTCTACCAGGAGGTCGCGCCCCGCCTGCTCGGCTACCTCATCCGCCTCGCCCGCGACCGCCCGGTCGCCGAGGATCTGCTCCAGCAGACCTTCTGGAAGGTCCACCGAGCCCGGGCCGCCTACATCACCGGCGCCGACCCGCTGCCGTGGATCTACGCCATCGCCCACCGCACGTTCCTCGACGAGGTCCGGCGCAAACAGCGCAGCGCGACCGTGACCTCACCCGACGAGCTGCCCGAGATCCCGGCGGCGCCGTCGGGGACCGCCGCGGCGATCGTCGCCGAGCGCGCCGAGGTCGATCCCGAGCGAGCCCGGGCCGCGCTCGCCGCCCTCGCCGCCCTGCCCGCCGCCCAGCGCGAGGCGGTCATCCTGACCAAGCTCGACGGCAAGAGCTTCCGCGAGGCGGCCGCGATCGCCGGCACCACCACCGGCGCGATGAAGGTCCGAGCCCACCGCGGCTACGTCGCCCTCCGCAAGGCCCTGGGGAGCCGCTCATGAGGTCGTCCTCGCCGCCCGAGGCCCTCACGGGGGACACCATGGTCGACCCGTCGCTCGACGCGGTGCGCGACCTGCCGCCGCCGATCCCGCCGCCGCTGCCGGCCGACCTCGAGCGGGAGCTGGCCGGCCTGGCGGCGGTCGCACCGCGCCGGCCGTTGCGCCAGTTCGCGACGGTCGCGGCGGTGTCGCTAGGGTATGCCGCGTTGCTGCTGGCCATGGTGTCGCTGCGAACCGATCTGCCGGGCCTGCCCCGGCCCTGGCTGATCACCTACCTCGCGGCGTGGCTGGTCGGATTCGGCCTGCCGCTCGGGCTGGCGGTGGTGCCGGCCAAGGGCTCGATGCTGCCGCGCACCCAGCTGGCGGCGGCAGTCGCGGTGGTGGCCGCGGTCGGCTTCGTGGCGCTCGGACTCCTGTGGGCCGAGCGCGGGGTCGACAGCTACTCCGGCGGCCTGCACGCAGCGTCCGGCTGTCTCTCGATCGGGCTGACGGCGGCGCTGATGCCGGTCGTGCTCGGCACGATGGTCCTGCGCGGGGCGGCGCCGGTCGGCTCGCGGCTGACCGCCGGTGCACTCGGCGCTGCGGCCGGCAGCCTCGGCGGCTTCGTGCTCCACCTGCACTGCCCGATCGCCGATCGCGTCCACGTCGGGGTCGTGCACGGTGGCGTGGTCGCGATCGCGGCGGTGCTGACCGCGGCCATCGCCGGCGGTCGGCTGCGCCCGCGCGCCTGACCACGCACGGCTTGCGCGGCCGGCTCCCAGCCCTGTGAGCTTCCCGCTCGGTGGTGAACCTGCGAGGATGATCGCGAGGGTGGAGGACCATGGTCCTCTCGCCGCCGCGCGCGTCCGCCGCCGACGGTGCTCGAGGTCTCGCGGGCCACGAGGGAAGCGATGCGAACCTGCAAGCTGTTCGGTGCCGCGCTGTTCATGGTCGTCGGTGCGTGCGGGGGCAAGGAGGGCCCCATCGGTCAGACCGGTCCCACCGGCGCCACCGGTACGATGGGTGCCGCTGGCCCCATCGGCCCTGCCGGTCCCGCCGGTCCCGCTGGCCCCGCCGGTCCCACTGGCGCCACCGGCGCGATCGGCGCCGACGGCTCGATCGGCCCTGCCGGTCCCGCCGGCCCCGCCGGCCCCGCCGGCCCGCAGGGTCCCGCCGGCCCCTCGGGTCTGTCCGGCAACACCAACCGGCTCATCAAGTTCACCGGACTCTCGACCGGCGGCAACTCGGTCATGGCCGAGGTCGCCGGCAACATCGGCATCAACACCGTCACCCCCGGGGACCTGCTTCACGTCCAGAGCAGCTCCGATGCTCGCCTGCGGCTGCAGTCGTCGCTCAACGGCGCGGTCGGCGTCCGCTCGGTCAACAACATCACCGACTTCACCGCCGGTCAGCAGTTCGGCAACACCAGCTGGTCGGTCTTCGACAACCTCGCCCCGGGCAACAGCTTCCCCCAGCGCCTGACCGTCCGCTCCAACGGCAACGTCGGCCTCGGCGTGACCACCCCGTCGACGACCCTCGAGGTCGGCGGCGTCGACGGCACCGCGTCGAAGCCGGGCGGCGGCGCGTGGCTGGCGGCGTCCGACGCGCGCCTCAAGCAGGACGTGCGCCCGTTTGCCGACGGCCTTGGCGTCGCGATGCAGATCGAGCCGATCTGGTATCGCTACAACGGCCTCGGCGGCCTGCCGACCGACAAGACCTTCGTCGGCGTCATCGCCCAGGAACTCGACCGCATCGCGCCGTACATGGTCGATCACCGCTACCACATCGGCGACGAGACCTACGCGATGGTCGACGCCAGCGCCCTGCCCTACGTGCTCATCAACGCGGTGAAGGAGCAGCAGGCCATCATCGACGAGCAGTCCACCCAGCTCCACGCTCTCGAGCAGCGCCTCGACCGTGTCGAGAAGTTGCTGGCCGCCCGTTCGCCCTGACCGGCCCCGCCGGCCCGTCCACGAAGGCTCACTACCGGGTGAACACGCCCGACCACATGCCCCAGCGCTCGGCGAGACCGGGGAAGTCGCGGAGCGAGATCACGGCCGGCGCCTTGGTCGCGCCGGTCCATCGGGTCGGGCGCTTGCGGTCGCTCGGCGCTGGCACCACCAGCGAGCCGACGTAGTCGCCCCTGGCGTAGACCTTGTCGATCTGCGCGGCCATCCGCGCCACGTCGGCGTCGCTGGCCAGGCCGGTGGCGGTGGCCTGGTAGAACTGCACGGTCACCCGCACCGGGAACGCGGGGTCGCGCTCGATGGTGAGGCCGTCAAGTTCGGTGTACGTGCCCTCGGCCGGGCCGTGACCGAGGACCGCGACATCGACATCGGCCTCGCGCTCGCCGACCGCCCGCATCGCACCGCCGCCGCCGACGCTACCGGCCTTGGCCGGCGCGGCCGCGGACGGCATCGGCCCCATGTCGTAGGCGACGCCCTCGGCGATGCCGCCCATGTCGCCCGCCATTCTGGCCGGCGCGCGGTACTTGAGCGGCACCTGGATCAACATGAGGAGGTTGGCGTCGTCGCCGAGCGAGGCCGCGCTCTCGCCGTTGGCGGTGGTGCCCGAGGCCTGGACATCCTTGAGCCGCTCGGCGAGCAAGGGCGCCTTCTGGCCGTGGTCGTTGAAGTACAGCCGCTGGCCCCAGCTGCCGGCGAGGGTGTCGCGCTGATTGTCGATGATGGTCACGCTGGTGCCCTGGCGCGTCACCAGGATGGTCAGCACCGCGGGGTTCTTCGCGGTCGACTGGTAGTTGAAGATGACCGGCCAGAAGTTGACCTTGCCGGCCTTGGGCACCGGCAGGAACGCGTGCTGGGCGCTGACCAGCGCGTGGCTGTCGCGCTCGGCCAGCAGCGAGCCCCGCTTGATGCGACCGGCGCGCGGCAGGCTGAGGTAGCGCTCGGGGTTGGCCAGGAGTTGGCGCAGGCTGATGGTCTCGAGCGCGGCGCCGCGCTGGTTGCCGACCGGCAGGAAGATGCGGTCGAGCTTCACGTCGGCGGTGGTGTCGGTGAAGTTGTCGTGGCGCAGGACCGGCATCAGCATGGTCTGGCGCTCGCCGCCGTCGCGGCCGGTCTCGACCTCGATGGTGACGTCGCTGATGTTGGGGCCGACCGAGCTGCCCTCCCAGCGGCCGGTGTCCTCCCACAGCACGTTGAGGATGCCGAGGCCGTGGCTCGCGGCCAGCGACAGCATCTCGCTGTCGCCGGGCATGTTGGCGACGCCGGTGACGATCTCGGCGAAGCTTGGCGCCGGCGCCGGCGCCGGCATGCTCATCGGCTGGGCGGCGACCGGGCTGACCGCGAGCGCGGCGGCGGTGACGGCGGCGAGCGACGCGCGCCACATGCGCGGGCGGAGGTGGAGGGAGCGATGGTGGGAGGCTGAGTGGGGCACGACGGGTCTCCGGTGGGGATGCTCTGTCCACGCACGACCACCGACGATGGGTCTAGAGCACCGACCGGTTCGAGCTGCCTGCTGCGACGTGGCCGAGGATGATCGTCGGACCGGTGCTGCAACCCGGCCGGCTGACTGGATAAACTGTTGGCGTGCCGCTCGCGCTCGCGCCTGCCGACCTCGGCGACTACCAGCCGTTGCCCAGCCTCATCCGCGGGCCGCTGCGGCTGGTGGAGCGCGCCGACGCCGAGCGCGAGTACGCGGCGCTGATGGCGGCCCGGGCAGCGCGCACCGACGCGCTGACGACCCTGGCCGCGCGTCACGGCGTCGCGCTCGTCGGTGACACGGCGCCGCTCGACCTCGGCGGCTGGCTGTGCGCGGCTGGCGCCGCCGTCGGCCCCGACGCGCTCACCGGCCCCGACGACGCGCGCTGGGCCGGCCTCGCGGTCGACGTCGCGCTGTGGCTCGGCGAGCGCATCATCGCCCGCGCCGCCGCCACCGGCGGAGGGCTGTGCTGGTCGCTGTACACCGGCGTCAAGAAGTCGACCGGCTACCAGCGCGCGGTCCTGACCGGGTTCCGGCGGGTCACCGTCGCCAGCTACTACGTCGACATCGCCCACTTCGTCGGCGGGTGGCTCGAGCTGGCGCTGCGCTGCCGCCCGGCCCGCGCCAACTTCCTCGCGGTGATCGAGACCACCACGCTCGCCGACGCGTAGCGAGGCGCGCATCCCACGCGGTCGCCGGGCGCCGGGTGGGCTACCATCGGGGCGTGCGCCTGCCCTCGCTGTCGTCGCTGTCGTCGCGCTCGCTGAGACTCGCGGGCTGGGAGCTGGAGACCGCCGTGCCCGATGTGGCGCGCTGCGTGGTGATCGCCGCGCCGCACACCAGCAACTGGGACGGCGTGCTGCTGCTCGCCATCGCACCGCTGATCGGCCGCCCGCTGGCGTGGATGATCAAGGACGAGTGGCTGCGCGGCCCGATGGGGACCGTGCTCCGGCGCCTCGGCGCGGTCGGCATCGACCGCAGCAAGCACACCAACGTCGTGCAGGCGATGATCGACGAGCTCGACCGCAAGGACGATCTCTGGGTCGTCATCCCGCCCGAGGGCACCCGCCGCCGGGCCGAGACCTGGAAGTCGGGCTTCTATCACATCGCCCGCGGCGCCGACGTGCCGCTGGTGCCGGCCTACCTCGACTACGGCCGCCGACGCGCGGGCCTCGGCGCGCCGATCGACCTCACCGACGACGTCCACGCCGACATGGACCGGATCCGGGCGTTCTACGCCGAGCACGCGCCGCAGGGCCACCGCCCCGACGACTTCGGACCGATCCGCCTGCGCGAGGAGTGAACTCGGGTTCGGGTTCTGGTTCTGGTTCGGGTTCGGGTTCGGATTCGGCCGCGGCCTCGGACTCGACGCACTTTCGCGCTAAGGTCCGCGCGTGATCGGCCTGGTCCTGTCCTGCGAGCACGCGTCGTGGACGCTGCCGCCCACGATCGACCTCGGCGTGTCCGGCGAGATCCTGCGCTCGCAGGCGAGCTGGGATCCCGGGGCCTACGAGATCGCGGCCGCGGTCGGCCTCGAGCTCGGCCTGCCCATCCACACCGGCGCGTTCTCGCGGATGTGGGTCGATCTCAACCGACCGCCCGAGCACGTCGACGTCATCCCGCGCCAGAGCTACGGCGCGCCGGTGCCCGGCAACGCCACCCTGACCGCAGCCGAGCACGCGGCCCGGCTCGCCGACTACCACGCGCCGTACTGGCGCGCGGTCGGCCACGACGTCCGGGCCCGCCTGCGATCGATCGGCACCTGCCTGCACCTGTCGTTTCACAGCTTCGATCCCGCGCTCGATCCCGAGCGGCGCGCGTTCGACCTCGGCGTGCTCTACGATCCGGCCCGCGACCTCGAGGCCGACCTCGCCGAGCGGCTGCAGTTCGGGCTGCGCGCGGCCGGCTTCGCGGTGCGCGCCAACCAGCCCTACCGCGGCACCGACCCCGCGCTGGTGACGTCGCTGCGCGGCCAGCTCGTCGGCGAGCGCTACGCCGGCATCGAACTCGAGGCGTCGTTCGCGGTCACCCTCGCGGCCGGCGGCTGTGCCCGGGTCGCGGCCGCGGTCGGCCCGCTGCTCGACGAACTGCGCGCCGGCGCGTAGCGAGCCGCGGCGAAGGCGCTACTGCGCGGTGCTGCGCAGGACGGTGAAGTCGCCGCTGGTGTCGTTCTGGACGATCACGTCGAGGCGGCGATCGCGATCGAGATCGACGATGAACACCTCGTGCGGCCGGTGGCCGACCGTGACGGGCACGCCCGGTGCGTACGTGCCGCCGCCGAGCCCGCGGCGCACGGTGACCGAGTCGGCGCCGAGATTGGCGATGACGAGGTCGGCCTTGCCGTCGAGGTCGAGGTCGGCGGCCGCGATCCCGCCGCTGGCGTTGCCGGTGGTCGCGAGGTTCACCACCGGGCCGAACGTGCCGTTGCCGAGGTTGTCGAAGATCGCCAGGCCGAAGCCGCCGCTGACCGCGAGGACCAGATCGTTGTCGCCGTCGCCGTCGAGATCGACGATCGCGAGCTGCGCCGGCGCGCCGGCGACGCCGAGCCCGTACGCGACCGGCGCGGCCAGGCCACCGGCGCCGTTGCCGCGCAGCACCAGCACGCTGCCGGCGACCCCCGCGACGACGTCGTCGTGGCCGTCGGGATCGATGCGGCCGGTCGCGACCACCGCCACGTCGGCCGCGCTGGCCGCGGTCGGGGTCAGGGTCGGCGCCGCCGCACCGTTGCCGAGCAACGCGCCGACCCCGCGCCCGGCGTTGCGATAGCCGACAATCAGGTCGGCGACGCCGTTGCCGTCGTGATCGCCGCGCACCGCGCACGCCGCGTCGACGAGCGGACGGAGGTGGCGCGGGTTGCCGGGATCGTAGGCGCCGAAGCCGCCCGTGCCGTCGCCGAACAGGAACGAGACGCCGCCGCCCGCCGTGGTGACCGTGGCCAGGTCGACCTTGCCGTCGCCGTTCCAGTCGGCGGCCGACAGGGTGGCGTCGACGGTGCTGAACGGGTGGCCGACGCTGGCGGCGAGCAGGCCGGTGCCGGGGTTGCGCGACACCGCGACGAGGCCGCTGGTGCGATGGATGGTCGCGATGTCGAGATCCTGATCGCCGTCGAGATCGACCACCGCCAGCCCGCGCGGCTCGGCCCCGGTCGGGTAGTCGACCTTGGCCGCGAACGTCAGCGTGCCGTAGTAGTAGCGCAGGCCGTCGACCGCGATGGTCTCGCCACCGTCGGCGTTGGTCACCACCACAGCGGCGGGCCCGACCTGGCCGGGCGCCGCCGGCAAGGTGAACGTGATCGTTCCGCCATCGACCGCCGTGACCGTGGCCACCCGCCCCGCGACCAGCACGCCGACCCCGGCCGCGAAGCCGTTGCCGGTGACCGTGATGGGGATTCCGCCGGTGGTCGGCCCGATCGCGGGCGCGACTTCCGTGACCGTCGGTGGCACCGGGGTGGCATCGAGCGGCCGGGCGTCGACCGGGCGGGCGTCGGGTCCGCCGTCGACGGACTGCGGGGTCGTGTTGATCTTGCACGCCGGCAGGGCGGCCAGCGCCATCACCAGGCCGGCGAGGCGTCTACGTCGCCGGGTACGCATGATCAGGACGCCACCGGCTGGGCCACGGCGCCAGCCTCGAGCACCCGGCGCAGGGAGTCGAGCTCGGTGACGATCTGGTGGCTGGCGGTGCGGCGCACCACCGGCAAGAGCCGCTTCCAGACCCCGTGGGCGTGGAGGTCGACCTTGACGTCGACGCGGCAGCCGCCGTCGACCGG
>JAYVSF010000599.1:0-2797 GCA_043775605.1 Myxococcales bacterium | reverse complement strand
CCACGCGGTCGGCACCCCGGCCGAGCTGCGGGCCTCCGCTGATCCGGTGGTCCAGCAGTTCATCACCGGCGCCGCCACCGGCCCGATGGAGACCCCGGGCTTCTAGCTCGTTCTGGCTCACGGCATGGCCGACGGCGGCGCGTCGTCGACCGGATGGCCGAGGATCCGCCACGGATTGCGCTTGAGCAGCTTGCCCAGCTCCTTGGCGTCCTCGGGAAACTCGGGATCGCGCGACAGCCGGAACGCGCTGCCCTCGCCGCGCGCTTCGGAGCATTCGAGAACGATGACGCTGGCGATGTCGTTGGCGGCATCACGTCAGAACTCGAGGACGACCTGGTCAGCTTCGTCCACCGCGTCAAGTTCGGCCACGCGATGCACTACGATCGGGCACGAGCCGCTGCGGTCATGCTGACGACGTTCGCGAAGGCCGGCGTGCCGGCGTGGTCGCCGCCCGACGACGTCACGGCGCAGGCGATCGTCGAAGCCTTTCGCACGTTCCTCCAGGCCACGCCAGGCTTCAAGCCCGAGCACCGGCGGGATCGCGCTCGATGCGGGCGTGGCGCCGCAACGCCTCGCCGTCGGGCAGGACGATGCCGCCATCGCCGGGCTCGCGGCCGATCGTGATCGGCTGGTCGGCGACCAGCCGCGCCGGCACGGTGCCGGCCTCGGGCGCGAACACCGTCACCACCTGGCGGACCCGGGCGCAGCCGGCGCAGCCGGCGCTGGCCGCCGGCATCGTGGTCGCGGCGCCGGTCATTTCGCCGCGTAGGAGATGGCGACGTAGACCTTGCCGGCCAGGTTCTTCTTGAGGAACGCGAACACCGACGACGTCGAGTCCTCGCTGAAGCTCCAGCCGGTCGCCGCGGTGCCGGACTTGGGCACGACCGCCGCCGGGCCGATCGTGAGCTTCTGCTTCGGCCAGTCGATCACGGCGAAGGTGGCGGTGATCGCGTCCTTCATGCCGAGCGGCTTCACCCAGTACGGGAACTGATCCGGGGTGACCACGAAGTCGAGCTTGCGCGTGGCGTCGCCGGCGGCGCTGGTGAACCCGTGCCACGCCGCCGCGAAGTCGTAGTTCAGGCACGACAGCTGGAGGAAGCTCCCCGCCTGCAGCACGTCCTGCACCAGCGCGGCGGCGTCGGCCGTGAGGTGGCCGGCCTCGCGCGCGGTGTAGCGGAGGTGGAGGATCACGTCCGAGATGCTCTCGAAGTCGAACTGGGGGACGTCGGCCGGCAGCTCCAGGCGCCAGGTGCTGATCGCGCCCGCCCCTTCGAACGGCAGGTAGCGGTCGTCGCGCAGGCTCAGCTCGAAGACGCCGCTGTCGTTCTGCGCGGTGCTGGTGACGATCGACTGGATCGCGCCGGTGTAGTCGCGGAAGCGGGGGTCGTCGCCGGTGGCGCTGCGGCCGTACTGGAGCCCCTTCTCCGACGACACCCGGATGCTGCTCTTGATCAGCGACAGCCGGCAGTGGACGCCGGTGTACGGGCCGGTGATGCACGGGATCGACACCGCCACCGTCTTCAGCCGCCGCAGGTAGTGCCCGGGGCTGTCGAGGTCGAACAGCCACTCCGGCACCGACACCTCGCACGACCCGGTGGCCTTGAGCTTGAGCAGCGCGATCGGATCGAGCCGGGCCAGCGAGACGTGGCGGGTCAGCTCGTACTCGCGGCGGTTCTGCTGCTGGAACGCCAGCTCGAGCCGCCGGAGATCGAGGTAGAGGGTCTCGCCGGCGAGGAGCCCGCGGCGCGCGCTGTCCCAGTAGCCGAACTTGATCAGGTTCAGCTCGTCGAGCTCGGGGCGCATCAGCTCGTGCTTGAGCGTCTGCTCGGCCCGCTTGGCCAGGTCGAACGCGAACTTGTAGCAATCGAAGTAGGCGTCGGTCAGCACGCCCTGCATCCAGGTGTAGAGTTCCTCGCTGGTGAACCGGTCCTGCATGAACTGGCGCACCTCCTCGGCCTGCTCGATCTGGCGCTTGTGGTTGTCGTACTCCTTGCGAGTGAGCTGCTCGCGCAGCAGCGCGCCGATGATCTGGCGGCCGTACTGCTCGAGCTCGGACGTGGCCACGTTGGCCTGGAGGACGTAGTCCTCGGCCCGGCGGTAGTACGACGCCATCTTGGACGCGCGGTCGGCGCTGCCGCGGAAGGCGGCCGAGACCATGTTGGCGCCGTCGGACGCCTTCTTGGCGAACTGGGACAGCTGCTTGCCGCCGAACGAGGTCGCGACCCCGACCCCGAGCGGGGTGGCGTGGCCGCCGAACTGGGGGATGAGCCCGAGCGCCGCCGACGCGATGCTGAGCACCGTGCCCACCGTGCTGAACAGGTCCGAGGTCGGCAGGAAGATGTTGAGCTCGGCGTTCTCGTTCTTGTTGAGCGGCAGGGTCTCACCCAGCTTGCCGCCGAACACGCTGACCACGCCCTCGCCGGCGAACTCCATGATGCCGCCGACCGAGGTCTCCTTGCGGTAGGCCTCGCGCGGCAGCGGCTGGCTGTAGCGATCGACCCAGTCAGCGTAGACCGCGTCGAAGCCGTCCTCGTCGAGCGCGGTGCGGGCCAGCTCCACCGACCGCAGCGTGTCGATCTCGGCGTCGCTCACCCCGAGGATCCGCTTGTAGTGGCGGTAGCGCTCGAACACCGTGGCCCGGCTCTTGATCAGCGACGCGGTCGCCGCCTCGGCCTCCTTCCACTGGAGGAAGCGCACGTCGCGGGCGTGGTTCAGCACCGCCAGCTCGTGCTCCTGGCGCAGCACGGTCAGGTGCTCGCCCTCGCCCTTCTCGATGGCGGTGAGCAGCGCGCCGCCC
>JAYVSF010000598.1:0-2745 GCA_043775605.1 Myxococcales bacterium | reverse complement strand
GGACCTTACCGAACGGGCGAGTAAGCGCAAGCTTCTACCCTGAGACAGTCCACCCGCTCGGTCCGCAAGCGTATCTGGGCGCGGCAATCACGCTCGCAGGCCTCGCCGTGAGCCTCCGTCGGCGCTAAAAATCTCCTGGTGACGCGCGACAACCCCTGGATCTTCCGAACCTACGCGGGGCACTCGAGCGCGCGCGCTTCGAACGAGCTCTACCGACGCAACCTAGCCGCAGGCCAGACCGGTTTGTCGATCGCGTTCGATCTGCCGACCCAGTGCGGCTACTCGTCGGACGCGACGGTGGCCGGGCCCGAGGTCGGCAAGGTCGGGGTGCCGGTCAACAGCCTCGACGATCTCCACGTGCTGTTCGACGGCCTGCCGCTCGAGCGGATGAACACGTCGATGACGATCAACGGCACCGCGATGTGGCTGCTCGCGCTGTACGTGGCGCTGGCCCGCGAGCGCGGGGTCGCGACCGTCGCGCTGCGCGGCACCACCCAGAACGACATCGTCAAGGAGTACCTGGCGCGCGGCACGTTCATCTTCCCGCCCGGGCCGTCGCTGCGGCTGGTGGCCGAGACCTTCGAGTACTGCTCCGAGCACCTGCCGGCGTGGAACCCGAGCAACGTCTGCAGCTATCACCTGCAGGAGGCCGGGGCCACGCCCGAGCAGGAGGTCGGCTTCGCGCTGGCCACCGCGATCGATCTGCTCGATCGGATCAAGGCGCGCGGCCGGGTCGACGCCGCCGGCTTCGCCCGCTGCGTCGGCCAGCTGTCGTTCTTCGTCAACGCCGGCATCCGCTTCGTCGAGGAGCTGTGCAAGATGCGGGCGTTCGTCGAGCTGTGGGACCGGATCGTCCGCGACCGCTACGGTCTCGACGATCCCGAGCTTTGCCGGTTCCGCTACGGGGTCCAGGTCAACTCGCTGGGCCTGACCGAGGCCCAGCCCGAGAACAACGCCTGGCGGATCTTGCTCGAGACGCTGGGCGTGACCCTGTCGCGCAAGGCCCGCTGCCGCGCGCTGCAGCTGCCGACCTGGAACGAGGCGCTCAGCCTGCCGCGGCCGTGGGACCAGCAGTGGTCGCTGCGCCTGCAGCAGATCCTGGCGTACGAGACCGATCTGCTCGAGTACCCCGACCTGTTCGACGGCAGCCCGGTGATCGAGGCCAAGACCCGGGCGATCGCCGCCGGCGCGCAGGCCGAGATCGATCGGATCCGGGCCGCCGGTGGCGTCGAGGTCGCGCTCGAGCGCGGCACGATGAAGGCGGCGCTGGTCGGCTCGATGGCGGCGCGGATGGCGCGGATCGAGCGGGGCCAGCAGATCGTGATCGGCGTGAACCGCTGGACCGACGGCCTGCCCTCGCCGCTGCAGGCCGACGCCCTCGGCGGCCGGTTCGTCGTCGATCGGGCCGCGGTCGACGACACCCTCGCGGCGCTGGCCGAGACCCGCCGGCGCCGCGATCCAGCGCAGGTCGAGGCCACGCTGGCCGCGCTGGTTGTTGCGGCGCGCGCCGGCGACAACCTGATGGAGCCGTCGATCGCGTGTGCCCTGGCCCGGGTCACCACCGGCGAGTGGGCCGACGCGCTGCGCTCGGTGTTCGGCGAGTACCGCGCCGCCACCGGCGTCGATGGTCAGCACCTGCCGCTGGCCGCAAACCGGGCCGAGGCGGTGCGCAGCCGGGTCGAGGCCTTCGCCGCCGCGCATGGCCGGCGGCCGCGGCTGGTGGTCGGCAAGCCGGGCCTCGACGGCCACTCCAACGGCGCCGAGGTGATCGCGATGACCGCGCGCGACGCCGGCTTCGACGTGGTCTACGGCGGCATCCGGCTGGCGCCCGACGACCTCGCGGCCAGCGCCATCGACGAGGACGCCGACGCGATCGGGATCTCGATCCTGAGCGGCTCGCACCTCGAGCTGACCCGCGCGCTGATCCTTGCGCTGCACGCGCGCGGCGGCGGCGACATCCCGGTGGTGGTCGGCGGCATCGTGCCGGCCGAGGACGTCGCGACGCTGACCGCGCTTGGCGTCCGGGAGGTGTTCACGCCGGGCGATCACGAGCTGGCGACGATCATGATGCGCATCCTCGACGTGGTCGGCGCGCCGCAGGTGGAGCCGGCGCTGTGACCGCGACGGCGATCGCCCGCGACCCCGCGGCCCTGGTCGCCGCCGCGCTCGCTGGCCGGCGCCGCGCCCTCGCCCGCCTGGTCACCGGCTTCGAGGACGCGCGGGCCCTTGCCGCGGCCTGGCGCCAGCAGGCGTGGGCCGCGCTCGCCGCCGCCGGCACCACCACCGGCCGGGTGATCGGCGTCACCGGCGCGCCGGGCGCCGGCAAGTCGACGCTGGTCGGGGCGCTGGCCCGCGCGATGGTCGCCGCCGAGCCCGCGGTCCGGGTCGCCGTGCTCGCGATCGATCCGTCGAGCCCGCTGACCGGCGGCGCGCTGCTCGGCGATCGGGTCCGCATCGGCCAGGTCGGCGCCGACGCCGACGACCCGCGGGTCTACGTCCGCAGCCAGCCGTCGGCGACCGAGCCCGGCGGCCTCGGCCGCGCCACCTACCAGGCCGCGCGGGTGCTGGCCCGGCTGTTCCCGACCCTGATCATCGAGACCGTCGGCGTCGGCCAGGGCGAGCTCGAGATCGCCGCGCTCGCCGATCGCACCTACCTGGTGGTCACGCCCCACGCCGGCGACGAGCTGCAGTTCATGAAGGCCGGCATCATGGAGGTGCCCGACGGCTTCGTGGTCAACAAGGCCG
>JAYVSF010000597.1:0-6939 GCA_043775605.1 Myxococcales bacterium | reverse complement strand
CAAGCCGCGCGCCGAGCACGCCGAGCGCGAGCCCCGTGCCGAGAAGGCCGAGCGTGAGCCCCGCGCCGCCCGCAGCGAGCGGGCCGAGCCCGAGGCCCGCGCCGAGCGCCCGGCCGCCGCCGCGGCCCCGCCCGCGGTGATCGACCCCACGTCGCAGGTCCGCCTGCACGTCAACCTGGGCAAGAAGCACGGCGTCGCCGCCGACGACGTCCGCCGCGTGCTGGGCGAGGGCATCGGCGCCGACGCCGCCTCGATCGGCTCGGTCGCGATGCGCGACACCTACTGCCACGTCCGGGTGCCGGCCGGCCTCGCCGACCGCATCGTCGCCGCCGCCAACGGCAAGACCCACGGCGACGTGACGATCAAGGTCGAGCTCGCCCGCGCCTGACCACCCGCCCGCGCGCGTCCCCAGCGGCCCCGTTCACGCGATCGTGAGCGGGGCCGTCGCATTTTCGGCCACGAGGCCGCGCCGCTCACGCCGCGCGGTTGCCGGCCAGACCGCAGGTGCCAAGCTGCGAGGCTACCTTGACACCTGAACGCCCGTTCCGTAGCCTTCTGCCCCCCATGCCGATCAATGAGAGGCCAGGAATTTGAAGGATTCACCGCCTCTGAGCCGGACTGCCGGCACCCGCGCCGCCGAACCCGACGCGATCGTCATCGACGGTGCCCGCGAGCACAACCTCCAGGTCGACCACCTCGAGATCCCCAAGCACCGGCTGGTGGTCATCACGGGCCCGTCGGGCTCGGGCAAGTCGAGCCTCGCGTTCGACACCCTCTACGCCGAGGGCCAGCGCCGCTACGTCGAGTCGCTGTCGGCCTACGCCCGCCAGTTCCTCGGCCAGATGGAGAAGCCGAAGTACGAGCGCCTGCGCGGCCTGTCGCCGACCATCGCCATCGAGCAGAAGAGTGGCGGCGCCAACCCGCGGTCGACGGTCGGCACCATCACCGAGATCTACGACTACCTGCGCGTGCTCTACGCCCGCGCCGGCGAGCAGCGCTGCCATCAGTGCGGCGGCCCGGTCGCGCGCCGCTCGGCCGCCGAGATCGTCGACGAGCTGGCCGCCCTGCCCGACCGCACCCAGGTCACCATCTACGCGCCCAAGGCCGACAACCGCAAGGGCGAGTACAAGGAGGTCCTGGCCGACGCCCGCAAGGCCGGCTTCGTCCGGGTCCGCATCGACGGCGAGGTGGTCCGGCTCGAGGACGTCGAGGCGCTCGACAAGCAGAAGCGCCACACCATCGAGCTGGTCGTCGACCGGGTGACCATCGGCGGCGATCGCGGCCGGCTCACCGACTCCGTCGAGACCGCGGTCAAGGAGGGCAAGGGCAAGATCGCGGTCGAGGTCGCGGGTGAGAAGAACCCGCGGGTCTATTCCGAGGACAACTCGTGCCCGACCTGCGGCCTCGGCTTCCCCGAGCTGTCGCCGCAGTCGTTCTCGTTCAACTCGCCGCTGGGCATGTGCGTCGAGTGCAACGGGCTCGGTGAGCGCCTGCAGGTCGATCCCGATCTGGTCATCCCCGATCCGACCCGCAGCATCAACGACGGCGCCGTGGCGCTGTGGCGCGACGGGGTGGCCAAGGACACTGGCTGGACCGCCAACATCGTCAAGGCCCTCGCCAAGGCCTTCAAGATCGACCTCGACAAGCCGTGGACCAAGCTGTCGGAGAAGCAGCGCGAGGTCCTGCTGCACGGCACCGGCGACAAGCGGGTCACGGTCGAATGGCAGGGCCGGCACTCGACCGGCGAGTGGGCGATGAAGTTCGAGGGCATCATCCACCAGCTCGAACGCCGCCACCGCGAGTCGAGCTCCGACCGGGTCCGCAGCCACTACGAGCAGTTCTTCCGGGCCATCGCCTGCGCGACCTGCCACGGCACCCGCCTGCGGCCCGAGTCGCGCGCGGTGTTGGTCGGCGAGAAGTCGGTGGTCGATCTCACCACGATGACCGTGCGCCAGGCGTCCGATCACGTCGGCGAGCTCCACCTCACCGGCGCCCGGGCCCAGATCGCCGTCGAGGTGCTCAAGGAGATCAAGGCCCGCCTGACCTTCCTGCTCGACGTCGGCCTCGACTACCTCACGCTCGACCGCGCGGCCGGCACCCTGTCGGGCGGCGAGGCCCAGCGCATCCGGCTGGCGTCGCAGCTCGGCTCGGAGCTGTCGGGCGTGCTGTACGTCCTCGACGAGCCGTCGATCGGCCTGCACCAGCGCGACAACGAGCGGCTGATCCACACGCTGCACCGGCTGCGCGACCTCGGCAACACCGTGCTGGTGGTCGAGCACGACGAGGCCACGATCGAGGCCGCCGACTGGGTGGTCGACTTCGGGCCCGGCGCCGGCCGCCACGGCGGGCACGTGGTCGCCGAGGGCACGCCCGCCGACATCCGCAAGAACCCGGCCTCGATCACCGGCCGGTTCATGTCGGGCGCCGAGCGGATCGAGGTGCCGGCCGAGCGCAAGACCCCGCGCGGCTTCATCAGGATGCGCGGCGCCCGCGAGCACAACCTCAAGAACGTCGACGTCGACCTGCCGCTCGGCGTCATGGTCGCGGTCACCGGCGTGTCGGGCGCCGGCAAGTCGTCGCTGATCAACGCCACCTTGTACCCGGCGCTCAACCGGCTCCTGCACCGCGCGCTCGAGCGGGTCGGGCCCTACGACGAGCTGACCGGCCTCGAGCAGATCGACAAGGTCATCGTCATCGACCAGAAGCCGATCGGCCGGACCCCGCGCTCGAACCCGGCGACCTACACCAAGGCGTTCGATCTGGTGCGCGAGCTGTACGCCCAGGTCCCGACCGCGCGGACCTACGGCTACGGCCCCGGCCGGTTCTCGTTCAACGTCACCGCCAAGCAGGGCGGCGGCCGGTGCGAGGCCTGCGAGGGCGCGGGCGTGCGCGAGGTCGAGATGCACTTCCTCGCCAACGTGTTCGTCACCTGCGAGGTGTGCCGGGGCAAGCGTTACAACGACGCGACCCTGCGCGTGACCTACAAGGACAAGTCGATCGCCGACCTGCTCGACACCTCGGTCGACGAGGCGCTCGAGCTGTTCCGCCACCACAAGCAGCTCGGCCGGATCATGCAGACCATGGTCGATGTCGGGCTCGGCTACCTGTCGCTCGGCCAGCCGGCGACCACGCTGTCGGGCGGCGAGGCCCAGCGGGTCAAGCTGGCCCGCGAGCTGGCCCGGGTCAGACCGGCCGGACCCTGTACCTCCTCGACGAGCCGACCACCGGCCTGCACTTCGGCGACGTCCAGCGCCTGCTCGAGGTGCTGGCGCGGCTGGTCGCGGCCGGCAACACCGTGCTGGTGATCGAGCACAACCTCGACGTCGTGAAGACCGCCGACTGGGTGATCGATCTCGGCCCCGAGGGCGGCGCCGCCGGCGGCGAGATCATCGCGACCGGCACCCCCGAGCAGGTCGCCGCCGTCGAGGCCAGCTACACCGGCCAGTTCCTGCGGCCGCTGCTGCGGGCGCAGGGGCGGGCCCCGGCCCCGCCGGCCGTCGCCACCGGCGGTCGCAGCGCCGGCAAGCGCGCGGCGGCTCGGCGGTAGCGCGCCGAGGGCCGCGATCGGCGCCGGTCCTCGTGCGATGATCGCGGGATGCGGAGGGCGGCGCGTCGCCCACGCGACCCTCCTTCGAGGACCCGCCATGAAGCTCTCCGCCCTCGCGTTCGCCGGTGTCCTGCTGTCGAGCAACCTCGCGACCGCCCAGCCCAAGCCCAGGACGCCCGACGAGTCCGAGGACGATCCGGCGATCCAGATGGACGACGAGGCCGACGACGAGGCCAGCGACACCGGCGACGACGCCGACGACGCTCCCCCGCCGCCGCGCAAGCACCGCCGCCACCAGGACGACGAGGACCGGGCCGACGACGCCGACGACGAGAACCCGCTGCCCGACGTCGCGGTCGAGCCGCCGAGCCGGCGCCCGGAGCGCTACTCGATCGGCCTCGGTCTCGGCTACCGGCTGCCCGCCGAGCTGAAGATGCCCAACATCACCAGCGTGCGCTTCCGTCTGGCCTCGGGCGTCACCTACGAGCCGATGGTGGTGCTCGATCACACCTCGACCAAGCAGGACGACGGCGCCACGGTCGCCAACGAGGGCGCGAACGACCTCCAGATCGCGATCGCGGTCCGCTACCCGTTCCGCCACAACGATCGGGTCGACTTCTCGATGATCGCCTCCGGCAGCCTCGGCCGGGCCTCGGTCGATCCGTCAGGCGACGCCAACACCCGGACCACGACCACGTTCGCGCTCGGGTACGGCCTCGCCCTCGACTACTGGATCAACCCGCACTGGGACCTGAGCATGACCGCCAGCAATCCGTTCCTGTCGACGACCAAGGACTCGCGCCAGGTCGGCATCGGCGTGGGCGACATCTCGACGACCAAGACCTCGTTCGCCGCGGTCTTCGATCCGACCCTGTCGGTGATGATCCACATGTTCCTGTAGCCGCGGCGTCGGCGCGGTCAGCGCTCGGCGGTGGTGAACGCGAGGACCTGGCCGATCGAGCTCGCGCCGAGCACGGCCATGGCCAGGCGATCGACGCCGAGCGCGATGCCGGCGCACGGCGGCAGGCCCTCGTCGAGCGCAGCCAGCAGCTTCTCGTCGAGCGGATAGACCGCGCGGCCCCGCGCGCGGCGGGTGGCGAGGTCGGCTTCGAACCGAGCCCGCTGCTCGACCGGATCGGTCAGCTCGCCGAACGCGTTGGCCAGCTCGACGCCGCCCAGGTAGGCCTCGAACCGCTCGACCACCGCCGGGTTGTCGGGCTTGCGGCGGGCCAGCGCGCCGAGCGGGGTCGGCCAGTCGACCAGCAGCAACGGCCGATCGAGCTTGGCCAGCGCCGGCTCGACCCGGTCGACGAACGCACAGTAGAAGACGTCGTCCCACGCTTGGGCGCCGCCGAGCTCGATCCCGGCTGCGCGCACCCGACCGGCCAGCTCGGCCGCGTCCTCGTCGCCGCGGACCTCGACCCCGGCGAACTCTCTCATGGCCTCGGCCACGCTCAGCCGCAGCCAGCGGCCGTCGACCGCGATGGTCCGGTCGCCGACCCGCACCGTCGGCCGGCCGTTGACCGCGGTCGCGACGTGGGCGACCAGCGCCTCGGTGTCGTCGATGACCGCGTCGAGGTCCTCCCACGCCCGGTACCACTCGAGCATCGTGAACTCGCGCTGGTGGTGGGCGCCCTCCTCCTCGGCGCGGAAGCAGCGGCACACCTGGTAGATGCGCTCGAGGCCGCCGGCCAGCAACCGCTTCATCTGGTACTCGGGCGAGGTGATGAGCCAGCCGTCGGCGGCGGCGACCGCGGTGAGCTGGACCTCGAGGCCCGGGCTCTTGACCAGCAGCGGGGTCTCGACCTCGAGGAAGTCGCGGGCGGCGAAGAACTCGCGCAGCGCGCTCATCATCCGGGCCCGGGCGGCGAGCAGGCCGCGCCGGCGCTGGCCGAGACGCACGACCTCGGCGTCGGGCGTCGGATAGTCGGTGCCGGTGAACGCGCGCACCCGTCGCAGCGGGGTGCGGGGCGCGGCCAGCTCGACCAGGTCGCCGGGTCGGACGTCGCCGGCGTGGCGGACCCGGAGGTCGCCCTTGGCGGTGCGGACCAGCGCGTCGTCGCCGTCCCTGGCGATGACCCGGCCGCGCATCGGCCCTGGCGCGTCGTTCAGCGACGGCACGACCGCGCCCGCTCCAGGATCACTTCTTGTTCACGCGCTCGACGTACTCGTGGGTCCGGGTGTCGATGCGGACCAGATCGCCGACGTTGATGAACAGCGGCACGCTGATCTTCGCGCCGGTCTCGACGGTCGCCGACTTCTGGACGTTGCCGCTGGTGTCGCCGCGGACGCCCGGCTCCGACGCGGTGACCTCGAGCTGGACGAAGGTCGGCGGCGTGACCTCGACCGCGCGGTCGTTGAAGAACAGGACCTGGCAGGCCATGTTGTCCTTCATCAGGTCGGCGGCGTCGCCGATCAGGTCGGCCGAGACCGACACCTGCTCGAAGCTCTTGTCGTCCATGAACGTCAGGTCGTCTCCCTCGCGGAAGAGGAACTGCATGGACTTCTCCTCGACGTTGGCCGGCTCGAGCTTCTCGCCCGACCGGATGTTGCGCTCGATGACGGCGCCGGTGAGCAGGTTCTTGAACTTGGTCCGGGTGAACGCCGCACCCTTGCCAGGCTTGATGAACTGGAACTCGACGACCGTATACGGGTTGCCGTCGATGAGCACCTTCAAGCCCTTGCGAATGTCGGACGTGTCGTACATGGTCCGGTGCTCTTACCCGACGGTGGGGCGCCCTGTCAAACCCGCCAGCCATCCCCCTGCTGGGCCCCAACTGGGTGTCGGGCGCGGAGCCGGTCGCGAATGGCGTCTCTGGGAGGCGGCATCGCGGTACGCGGCCCGGACCGGGGTCGTGCTAGGACACGGGCGTGGCCGACCCTTGGACCCAGCGCCAGCTCTGTGACGATGGCGCTTGCATCGGCGTGATCCGCTCCGACGGACGCTGCAGCGCCTGCGGGCGGGCGGCCCAGAACTGGGGCGACGAGCGCCGCCGGGGCCTGCTCGACGAGGACGAGGCCGACCGGCAGACCGAGGAGGACGTGACCAGAAGGGAGCCGGCGGCGGCGCCGGACGACTTCGGGCGGCGGAAGCTGTGCCCGGATGGGGGGTGCGTGGGGGTGCTGGATGCGAAGGGGGTGTGCCGGGTGTGCGGGGCGAAGACACCGGGGACCAGGGGCGGAGAAGCCGCATCCGAGCCCGAGTCCGGATCCGAATCCGATCCCGAATCCGATCCCGAATCCGATCCGCACGATGGCGACGACGATGGCGACGACGACGATGATGGCGACGATGATGGCGACGATGGCGACGACGATGATGGCGATGATGGCGACGACGATGATGGCGACGACGACGACGATGATGGCGACGACGACGACGATGGCGACGA
>JAYVSF010000596.1:0-3551 GCA_043775605.1 Myxococcales bacterium | reverse complement strand
GCGGCCTTCTCGCCTTCCTTCGGGGCGGCGGCGGGCTTCACGGGAGCGGCGGCAGCCTCGGGGGCGCCGACATTCACGATGAAGCAGCGCGAGCCGCCGTTGTTGAAGAAGCCGTAGACGCCGTGAGCGAGGTGCTCCGAGCACTCCTTGAAGTCGCCGAACGTCTTCACGACCTGCGACCAGTTGGTGATGAGGACCGCCTCGTTGAGCGGGCCCTTCGACGACTCACCGAGGAAGCCGACGGTGTTGGTACCGACGGCCTCGATCGGCTTCGAGCCGCGATCGACTTCTTCGACGTAAACGCCAGGGGACAGGTAGCTGGTAGCCATGTTCGAGGATCCTCCGCTTGCTTTTTCATCTTCCGATGGCGGTCGGTCGCAAGCCCGGCTGGCAATAAGCACGAGTTCTTCGCTCGCGCGCGCCTGGGGCCCTAGGACCGCTCGGTCGAACCTTGGTTATGTGGTCCCGCCCCCGCTGCCCTTCTTGCCGCCGCCGAGATCGAGGCGCCGCGCAAAGGGGTTGGGGTTCGGACCTTGCTCCCGGACCTCGGGAACGTTGACGTTGCGGTATTCCATCTGCCGCGTCTTGACGCGGGTCAGCTCGTTGAGCTTTTCGGGGATGATCGGGACCGCGGTCCAGCACTGGACGGCGGGCCGGACCGGCTGGTTGAGGCTGCCCCAGAACCGGGCCAGGGTGCCCTCGTCGAGCCGGGTGGTGAGGTAGAGCGGCAGGCCCTCCTCGGGCTCGAGGCTCTCGTCGAAGCTGGCGCCGCGCAGCCGCTCGCGCGGGATCTCGGCGTTGTCGACGATGGTGCGCAGGATGAGGCCGAGCAGGAGTTGCTCGTCCTCCGGGGTCTGGGCCCAGGCCGAGACCAGGTAGTCGCAGCGAACCCAGAGGCGCCGCCGACGGAAGAACTCCTTCAGGGTGCCGTCTTCCTGGGCCTGCTGGACGATCTCCGCGGTGGAGTTGATGTGGAAGCCCTCGGGATCGAGGGCGATCTGGTACAGGTAGACCGAAACCGCGGGCAGCTTGCCCTCGACGGCGTCGGGCTTCGGCGCGGCGTCGACGATGTGGACGCGCTTGTAGCCGTTGCGCTTGAATTCCTCCTGGAACAAGCGCGACAAGGAGTCCGAGGTCTCCTTGATGATGTGGTGCTGGGGCGTGGTCGTCGTCATCGGGTCTTCGATGGAAGCGGAACGCAGGCCTCGTGATCCCCGGAGGCGTGGTCCCCGTACAGCTGGACGTTGGTGGCGCGGGCCCAGACGGTGCGAGGGCGATCGTCGAGGAGCAGCGCGGCCGAATCGTGGTCCAAAGGTCGAAATGCCACAAGAGCACCGCGCATCTTTCTGTGGGGGTCCTCGTCGCAAACGCGCGGGAATTTCCGTCCGGGTCGATGACACGTTGCGGCGCGGCCCGACCGGTGCCGCGGACGAGACGCTGCTGTTACAGTGACAGGCGAAGAATGCGTCCACGCTGCCATGTCTTCGTCTGCGCGAACGCCCGGCCCGACGGTGGGCGGCCGGCGTGCGCGACCGGTGGCAGCGGCGCGGTGGTCGCGGAGTTGACCCGCGCAGTGCTGGCCCGCGGCCTCGGCGCCGAGATCGCGGTGACGACCTCGGGCTGCCTCGGCCCGTGCTTCGAGGGGCCGAACCTCGTGATCTACCCGCAGGGGACCTGGTACCAGGGCGTCGGCGTCGGCGACGTCGAGGAGATCGTCGACGGTCTGGCCAGCGGCGCGGTCGTCGAGCGGCTCGTGCGGACCGACGAGGACGAGGACCGTTGACCTCGACGTGATCGTCGCCGTCGCCGTCAAGGTCCCACGGTGACGTGGACGTGATCGATCAGCAGGTCAGCAGATCGTCGAGGTGGGCGCGCTCCCAGGCCCGGGCCTCGAGGTAGCGATCGAAGCGGCTCTCCTCGGCGAGGAACGCCTTGGAGTGGAACTCGCGCCGGCCGTTCTTGACCTTGATGTCGTGGACCTGGTGGAGCATCTCGTGGAAGACCACGGCCTCGACGAAGAACCGGGGCACGAAGGCGCGATCGAGCGAGCGGTGGATGCGGATCAGCCGCTCCTCGACGGAGTAGCTGCCCATCTTGATGCTGTGGCGGCGCTTGGGCCGGCCGCTGCGCGCGCCCCAGGTGATCGCCGCGGCGATCGTGCCGTCGAAGTAGCGCTGGTTGAGCTCGTCGAAGATCACGCGCAGATCGTGGTGATCGCCGGCGGTGAGGATGAGCTGGGTCGGGCTCTTGCGGGCCCCGCCGCGGACGACGTCCTGGTTGGCGTCGATGAAGTCGCCGAGCACGCGCGACGCGTCGCGATCGTTGTCGACGACGTAGCGGGCCAGGGCCCGGGTGATCACCGGATCGGCGTCGACGAACATGCAGTGGAGGCGGACGTCGTAGCGACGGGGGCCGTGGCCGCGGGCGGCGCGCCGCACCGAGATCATGGTGTAGCGGTTGTCGGTGAGGGTGACGTGGACCTGGCCGCGCACGAGGTGGGCGCGGATCCGGCGGGCCAGGCTGTCAGCGACACCGGCCAGTTCGGCCTCGGCCGGGGCGCTGCCGCGCCGGGCCTTGCGCAACGCCTCGGTCAGCCGGGTCACCTCGGCGACCGCGGCCCCGGGATCGGGGACGGTCGCGGCGTCGGTGCCGCCCAGGTGGCTGCAAGGCTGACTGCGCATGTCGTGGCGGTGAGGGACTTCCGTGCCCACCGACGGGGCGAGGATCGGCCCGGTGTCGGTGGCGACGGCGAGGTCGTGAAGTCGCACTCTCTCTCCTTATATAGACAGAACCGTGACGTTCGACGAGGTCGGGGCAAACCCCTCCCAGGCCCGTGGAGCAGCCTCCGTGGGTTCGCCGGCCAGGCCGGCTGTCGATGACGCGCCTGGTCAGCGCGCGGCCCATCGACGAAGAAAATGCTATCAGCCGGCGCCGACATGGATCAAGTTATCCACAGGGGTCGGGATCGGATCATGCGAGCAAGCCAATGATTCTAAACGTTTTTCACCCTGATCCGGGATCGGATCGCACCTTTACCCACCTGCGGCCGGCACGCCCCCCCCGGCAGATCAAGTTTTTGCCCGGCGTGGGTGATCCCGGACGGAACGACCGCGCTATCTTCCGCGCCCCATGGGCAGCTTCCTCGAGACCAATCGTCGAACCCACACCTGCGGCCAGCTCCGCGCCACCGACGCCGCCGCACAGGTCGTGCTGACCGGCTGGGTCCAGAGCTACCGCGACCACGGCGGCTGCGTGTTCATCGACCTCCGCGACCGCGGCGGCCTGACCCAGATCGTGTTCGATCCGTCGATGGCGGCCGAGGCCCACCGGCTGGCCGGCGACCTGCGCAGCGAGCACTGCATCGGCGTGGTCGGCGTGGTCAAGGCCCGCGGCGCCAACGTCAACACCAACCTCACCACCGGCGAGATCGAGGTGTGGGCCGAGACCCTCGAGGTGTTCTCGAAGGCCGACACCCCGCCGTTCGCGATCGAGGACAAGAACGAGACCAACGAGGCCCTGCGGCTCAAGTACCGCTACCTCGATCTGCGCCG
>JAYVSF010000595.1:0-11301 GCA_043775605.1 Myxococcales bacterium | reverse complement strand
CGGTGGCGCCGACAGGTCAATCCCCCCCCGACCTGTTGGCATCCCCCTCCCACTTGAGGCAACCAGTAGCTCCATGTGATCTGCGCCCGGCGCCACGAGGATCCCCATCTCGTGGCGCCATTTTTGTCTCCGGCGCACGCAGCCCGGCTCCGCAGCGATTGCCGGGGAGCCTGATTCACGCGCGGCGATTGCGCGGATCGTGCGGGGCGCCAGGCGCGACGCTCGCGCGGTCCGCGCAAGCCGAGACGTCGCTCAGCGCGAGAAGACGACGCCGAAGTTGAAGAACGCCCCGAGATCCCAGGCCGACGGGCCGGTCGCGCGATCGCACGGACCCGCGCAGGTCGGCATCGCCGGCTCCTTGGGCTCGATCGGGTCGCGCGCCACCAGGCCGCGGAACGCGTAGTAGAAGCCCAGGTAGCGCGGGGTCTCGCGACCGATCTGCACGGTCATCTGGCCGCCGAAGCCGAACGCGAGGTCGCGCCGCTCGAGCTCGCCGCCGCCGTCCCAGCGGATCATCTGATCGCCGATGCCGCCCTCGAGCCAGATGTCGCCGCGGATGGGGACCTGCCGGCCGCCGAACGCCGCCAGCGAGTAGCGGAGGTTGACGCCCAGCCGGTGGAGCTGGCCGCGCACGGGATTGTCGTGGTCGTACTCGGATTGGCCGATCGAGACGAAGTCGTACTCGCCGAGCACCGCCAGCCGGCCCGAGCGGACGCCGCCGTCGAGGTGGGTACCGATCGCCGAGCCGTCGATGGGGCCGACCGAGAAGCCACCGGCCAGCAGGCCGACCCCGCCCTCGAACCGCATCCGGTCCCAGGCCTTCTCGCGTTCCTTGCATTCGTTGCCGTAGCAATCGGCGTGGGCGGGGGTGGCGGCGGTGATCAGCACGGTCGCGAGCGCGGCCGCACCGACCAGCATGGTCGTACGCATCGAGATCCTCCTGGCGGGTTTGCACGCACAACGCTGGTATCCGGTCCAAACTTTCACCTCAACCGGTGTCGGCCTGGCCGTACATCGCGCTGCCACCGCCCGAGGTCACCATGCCCGCTGAGCCCGCCGCCCCGACCGCCCCGACCGCCCCGACCGCGCCCACCAGCCGCGGCTACTTTCGTTTCCACGCCCCGCACCAACACCTGGCGCCAGCCTTCGGCGGCGACTGGTTCGGGATCCGGGCCGAGCGCTTCGCCCGGTTCTTCGGGACGCCGGTCTTCCTGCTGTCGCAGACCGCCGTGGTCGCGCTGTGGATCGCGGCCAACGCGGTCGGCCTGATCCACTTCGATCTCTATCCCTTCATCCTGCTCAACCTCGCGTTCAGCTTGCAGGCCGCCTACGCCGCGCCGCTCATCCTGCTGGCCCAGACCCGCCAGGCCGACCGCGACAAGGTCCACGCCGACGCCGACGCCCGTCACCGCGAGGAGCTGGCCGCGGCGGGCCTCGCGAGCCAGGCCCTGGCGGTCGAGCAGAACACCCGCCTGCTCGACCTCCTCGAGCAGAACACCCGCCTCACCGAGCTGACCCAGGAGCTGAGCAAGCGCATCGAGTCGCTCGCCGATCAGATCCACAAGAAGATCGTGCTGCAGTAGCCGCACCACGAATATCCGCGGTGGCGCGGTGCGGCGGTGACGGTTTCTGTGCGTGGCACGAGCCAACGCCGTGGAAGTGCACGCATGCGATCGAGGCACGGTGCTTGCTGTTCGAGGCGCCGATGCCTCGCCCTCTCATTGTTCCCGCAGGTCGCCGCTGGCGCGTGCTCGGCCTGGTCGCTGGCCTGACCTTCGCGGCGGTCGCCTGCGCCCCCGCTGACGATCCGTCGCCGATCGCGCCTGAGCTGGCCGAGTTGCCGGACCTGGTCGCCCGTTCGGGCTGGATCTTCGAGGGCACGATCGTCGCGCTGCACGCGTCCAACCAGGGCGCGCCCGATCCGGCGCGCGCGATCGTGGTCCGCATCGACCGGGTGTCGGTCGAGCCGCTCGAGGCGCCGGCGCCGCCCGGGACCCTCGACACCATCGAGCTCGTGGCCCCGCCCGAGCCCGGGCTCGCGGTCGGCAGCCGCGCCTACTTCTTCGTCGGTGGCCAGCAGGCCGGCGTGCACTGGCTGTTCGCCGAGGTCGGCCACCTCGACAGCGCGCTGCTCGGCTTCGACGAGCTGCACGCCCGGGTCCACGCCGAGAAGCGGGCGCTGATCGATCGCGCGCTCTACGATCGGTTGATCGCCAGCGAGCGGGTCCTGCGCGCCACCGTGATCGCCATCGACGATGTGGCCGACGGGCCGGGGCCGCTCGACGCCGCCGACTGGTGGGTCGCGACCGTGCAGCCGCGCAACACCCTGCGCGGGCCGGTCGAGGTCGAGCCGCTCGCGGTCCGGTTCGCGCGCAACGCCGGTGGTGACGGCCCGGGCCTCGACGCGCCCGCGCGGCTCGAGGTCGGCGTCGAGTGCCTGCTGCTGCTCCACCCCGACACCGTCAGCGGCCACGGCCCGGGGCTGCTGGTCGAGGACGCGCGCGACGTGCAGCCGACCGGCGAGCTCGAGCGCCTGCGCAGCCTGCTGGCGTCGCCGCCCGGCACCTGAGCTATGGTGCGGCGATGTCCGACGAGCCGCCCGCCGCCAAGCTCCACGTCCAGATCGATGACGACCTGGCGCAGGGCCTGTACTCGAACCTGGTGCTCATCAACCACGCCGAGAGCGAGTTCGTCCTCGACTTCGCGTTCCTGCCGCCGGGCGGGCCGCGGGCCAAGGTCCGGGCCCGGGTGATCTCGTCGCCGCGCCACACCAAGCGGCTGCTGATCGCGCTGCGCAAGAACCTCGAGCGCTACGAGGAGCGGTTCGGGACCATCGACGTCACCGAGACCGGCGACGACGATCCCGCGGTCCACTGACTAATTCGGCGGTGGCGTCGTCGTCGCTGCGGCCCGACGGCGGCGGCGCCACCAGCTGAGCCCGGCGGCGAGGACAACCACCGCGACCAGGATCGCGACCGCGGCCACGGTGTAGGTCGCGACCCAGTGCTCGAGGCGGTCGAGGTTGGAGCCGAGCCCGGCGCCGAGCGCGAACAGGCCCAGGTTCCACAGCAAGGCCGAGATGCCCGAGAACAGCATCACCGGGCCGCGCCGCATCCCGGCCAGCCCGGCGGCGACGAAGAACAGCGAGCGGATGCCCGGCACGAAGCGGTTGAGCACCAGGTAGGCCGCGCCATGCCGGCGGAAGCGCTCGACCAGCCGATCGAGGGCGCCGGTCGAGTCGGAGGACGGGGGCGCGCGGCGGGCGGCCCAGCGCAGGCCGAGCTCGAACGTGAGCGCGGCGCCGATCATCGACCCGACCATCAGCGCCGACAGCACGCCGAACGCGCTCCATGACGCCGCGGTCACCAGCACCGCCGCCAGGATGGTGACGAAGTCGCCGGGGAACGGCGGGAACACGTACTCGATCGCGGCGGCGGCGGCGAGCGCGAGCCAGCCGCCGAGGCTATCCTCGCGGCCTACCCACATGGTCAACGTTTCGGAGATCGACATCGTCGCGCCGCCCGCGCTGCGGCCCGGCGACACGATAGGAGTGTGCGCCCCGGCCGGCCCTGTCAACCCCGACCGGCTGGCCCGTGGGATCGCCACCCTGGCTCCGCACTTCCGGATCCGGACCAGCCCGCGCGCGCTCGACCGCACCGGCTACCTGGCCGGCGACGATCGCCAGCGCGCCGACGAGCTGTCGGCGATGCTGGCCGATCCCGACGTCCGCGCGGTGATCATGGCCCGCGGCGGCTACGGCGTGACCCGGATGCTGGCCGACGTCGACCCCGCGCTGATCCGGCGCGACCCCAAGCCGGTGATCGGCTTCTCCGACGGCACGCCGCTGCTGGCCTTCGTCGCCGCGGCCGGGGTCCGGCCGATCCACGGGCCGGTCGTGACCCAGCTCAGCGAGCTCCCGCCCGAGGACGTCGCCCACCTGGTCCGCCTGCTGACCGACCGCGCGCCGCTGGGACGGCTGCCGTGGACGCTGTCGGCGATCGGCGCGCCGGTGGCGGCGTCGGACGCGGCGCCGATCGTCGCGCCGCTAGTCCCCGCCAACCTCAAGATGCTGGCCCACACCGTCGGCACCCCGTGGGCGCTGGCCGCCGCCGGCTGCGCGCTGCTGATCGAGGAGATCGGCGAGAAGCCCTACGCCATCGATCGCGATCTGACGCAATTGCACCTGGTCGGCCTGCTGCGCGGGGCGAGGCTGGTCGTGGTCGGCGATCTCACCCGCTGCACCGATCCGCCGAGCGGGCCCGGGTCGATCGACGATCCGGGACCGGCCCTGGCGACGGTCGACGAGCGGTTGCGACGGTTCGGGCTGCCGGGGCTGGCGGGCGCCCCGGTCGGCCACGGCGCGCGCAACCTCAGCCTGCCGTTCGGCGCCCGGGCCGCGCTCGATCTGCACGCCGGCACGATCGAGCTGCTCGACGCCGCCGTGTCCTGACCGTCGCGCGTGCGAGAGAGAAACCTGGCTGTCAGCGACCGCGGCGGCGCTTGCCGCGGGGCGCGCCGGCCTTGGTGCGGCCGGTGACGTTGGTCGAGCTGTCGCCGGGCGACCCACCCTCGACCACGCCGTCGTCGCCGCTGTTGCCCTGGCTGGCGTCGCCGCTGCCGTCGGTGGCGTGGGCCACGCCATCGGCGATGATGGCCTCGACGTCGACCGCCGCCATGATCGCGGTGCGGCTGCTGTCGTCGGGCAGCTCGTCGGCCAGGACCAGGGTCGGCATGACCGCCGTGCTGGCGGCGTCGAGGTCGGCCGGGGACAGCGCGGTCGGCGCCGGGGCCGCGGCCACCGGCTCCGGGACCACCGGCGGGCGGGGCACGGGTGCGGGTGCGGTCGGTTCCGGGATGGCCGGGGCCTGGACCGTCGCCATCGGCTTGGCCACCATCGGCGGTGGGGCCACCGCCGCGGGCCTGGTCACCGGCGCGGGCCTGGTCACCGGCGGCACGTAGATGCCGGCAGCCGACAGCGCCGGCGCGTGGATGATCGGCGGCGCCGTCGACGCCGGGATCGCGCGCGGCGTCGGCGCGACCACTGGCGCCCTGGTCGGCGTAGGGAGGGCCTGGGCCGGCGAACCCAGCGGGCCGCCGACCGCGTTGAACACCATCGTCGGCCGCGACGTCGGATCGACCGACGCGACGATCATCACGGCCGACTCGTCCCCAGCCCGCACCGCCACGGTCGACGGCGGCGCCGCCGCGCTCTCAGCCGCGCGCGCCGTCCACCAGGCCTGGCTGGTGCCGTCGAGCGCGGGCAGGACGACCATTCCGGCGGTCTCGCCGCCGCTGGTGCTCTGCTCGTGGACGCCGGTGACGATCGCCGGGATCTCGAGGCCGTCGCTGGCGCGCAGCTTGACCGTCGAGCCCACCGGCATCGGCAGCGCAACATCGAGGCGGCCATGGTCGGCGGTGACCTCGTGCAGCCGGACCTGACGGCCGACCTCGAGACCGCGCCAGGTGACGTCGATCAGGACCTCGCTCATCGCCGCGACGCTACCACGGCCGGCACCCGCTGGCGGCCAGCGTCCGCGTTGACTTGCCCGGGCCCGCGCGCAAGAGTGGCGTCGTGACTGTCGCGGACTGGATCCGACGCCGGGTCGATCGCGTCACCGGCGATCGCCTGGGCGACGACATCGGCGTCCGCAGCCGGGCCCTGGTCATCCGCGGCAACGAGTACGGCTACGACGACTACGGCCTCGACCGCGCCCACCACCGCACCGCCGCGCTGGTCGCCGGCTGGCTCTACCGCCACTACTTCCGCGCGGTCAGCCACGGCGTCGCCAACATCCCGGCCACCGGCCGCGTGCTGTTCGTCGCCAACCACTCCGGACAGCTCCCGTTCGACGGCGTCGTCATCAGCGCCGCCGCGTTCCTCGAGCCGGCCCAGCCCCGCCTGGTCCGCAGCATGATCGAGCACTTCGTGCCCAGCGTGCCGTTCGCCAGCTACCTGTTCGCGCGGTGGGGCCAGATCATCGGCACCCCCGACAACTGCCGCCGCCTGCTCGAGCAGGACGAGGCCATCCTGGTGTTTCCCGAGGGCGCGCGCGGCATCTCCAAGCCGTTCTCGCGCCGCTACCAGCTCGAGGCTTTCGGTAACGGCTTCATGCGCCTGGCGCTGGCCACCGGCACCCCGATCGTCCCGGTCGCGGTGATCGGCGCCGAGGAGCAGGCGCCGGCGATCAACCTCAAGCCGCTGGCCCGCCTGTTCGGCACGCCGTCGTTCCCGGTGGTCCCGTACCCGCCGTTCGTGCCGCTGGTGCCGCTGCCGGTGAAGTACCGGCTGCATTTCGGCGAGGCCATGACCTTCGCCGGCGATCCCGACGACGACGACGAGGTCGTGGGCGACAAGGTCACCGCGGTCAAGCGCCTCATCGAGTCGATGATCCACCTCGGGCTGAGCGAGCGGAAGCATGTCTTCTGGTGAGCCGCTGCCGACCGCGGGCCCGCCCGTCCGCCGGCGCAAGCTGGTGATCACTGGCATCTCCGGCCGGCTCGGCAAGGTCGTGGCCCGCCACCTCCACCGCGATCCGCGGTTCGTGATCGAGGGCCTCGATCGCCGGCCGTTCCCCGACCGGCCCAAGGATCTCGTCCACCACCAGGTCGACCTCCGCAGCAAGAAGGCCCGCGACGTGTTCCGCGCCGGCGACGTCGACGCCCTCATCCACATGGGCGTGATGCACGACCCGCGGGCGACCGCGGCCGAGCTGTACTCGTGGAACATCGCCGGCACGCTCAAGCTGTTCGAGTACTGCCAAGCCTACGCCGTGCCCAAGGTCGTGGTGCTGTCCTCGGCCAACGTCTACGGGCCGCGCCCCGACAATCCTCAGTTCCTGACCGAGGACGCGCCGCTGCTGGCCGCCCAGCGATTCCCGCGGATGCGCGATCTGGTGGAGATCGATCACGTCGCCTCGACGTTCTTCTGGAAGGCGAGGGCCATCGAGACGGTGATCCTCCGTCCGGTCCACATCCTCGGCTCCGTCCACAATGCCCCGTCGAACTACCTGCGCCTCGACCCGGTGCCGACCCTGCTCGGCTTCGATCCGATGGTGCAGATCATCCACGAGTCCGACGTCGCGGTGGCGGTCGACGCCGCGCTGGCGCCGGGTGTGCGCGGCATCTACAACCTCGTCGGCCCCGGCCAGGTGCCGCTGTCGGTCATCCTGCGCGAGCTCGGGCGCCGGACCGTGCCGGTGCCGCACCCGCTGGCCCAGGGCCTGTGGTCCTTCGCGTTCCGGATCGGCCTGTCGAGCTACCCGGTCGCCGAACTCGACTTCATCCGCTATGTCTGCATGGTCGACGGCACCCGGGCCGAGCGGGAGTTCGGCTTCCACGCGCGCACCACGCTGCGCGAGACCATCCGCGCGGTCGACGCGCCGGCCTGACGCGGGCTCGAACGCGTGGTGGCTGTGGCGGGGCGGCACAGCCCGGTGTGAACGGCCAGCTACACCTCGGTGTGTCGCGCCGTGCACACCGCTTGCGCCCGCCGGCCAGCCGATCGGAAGCCCGTGCCCCGGACTGTGGCGCGTGGCACGATCATCGCGCCCGCCCGTTCGGCCAGGCCAACGGGATCCCGGACGTTTGTGTCATAGGTCCGTCGCCACCGTCGGAATTCGGTCGGCCCGTCGGCCGCGAACCCACGCAATTCTCGCCGGTTCGATCCCTTTGCCATCGTGGCACGAACACTGCTTGAGGGTTCGACCAGCATCCCGTCGCGCACCCACCGCTACCGCATCGCTCGACCACATCCCGTTCGCAGTCCTGGGGAGGACGTCATGAAGAAGCTGCTCCTTTGTCTCGGCCTGACCGCGCTCGCCACCACGCTCGGTGGCTGCGAGATCTACTTCGGTCAACACGGCGACCACGGCCACGACGCGACCCACTACTGCGAGGGCACGGGCGACGCGACGGTCTGTTACACCTGCTACGAGGACCAAGGCTACGAGGACTGCATCCCCGACATGTACGGGTGCAGCAACGACGATCAGTGCGCGCGCGGCTGCTACTGCGACGAGGCCAGCAGCACGTGCCAGGAGGCGGGGACGTGCGCGGTCGACGCCGACTGCGGCTACGGCCTCGAGTGCGACTGCTCGGGCTCGTGCGTCCCGGTCAACACCGGCACCCGCACCTGCCAGCCCGATAGCTGCTGGAACACCGGCTGCCCGACGGGCCAGGTCTGCACGGCCGAGGGCACCTGCGTCGCCCTGCCGCCGCCGCCGCCGACCTGCACCACCGACGCCGACTGCGCGGCCGGTTGCTACTGCCTCAATGGTAGGTGCGAGGAGACCGCGGTCTGCACCCAGGACAGCGAGTGCCCGGCCGGCCAGACCTGCGACGAGAACCGCATGACCTGCGAGCCGATCACCGGCACCTGCTACAGCGAGCCCGGCGCCAACTGCCCGGCCGCGCCCACGTGCCCAACCGGCGAGCTCGCCGAGGTTGGGGCGACCGGCTGCTACACCGGCCTGTGCCTCCCCGAGGCGGTGTGCCCCGACGATCCGCCGCGCCCGGTCTGCGCCGATATCCACGACTGGGCGCAGTGCCTGTCGCAGGAGATGGCCGGCTTCTGCCACCCGCTGCTGATCGGCACCAACTGCCACCCGCAGAACAACCCCAACGTGACCTGCGCCCCGGGCGAGATGAACTGCGTGTGCCAGACGCTGAACTTCAGCGCCTGCGTCGACGCGAACCCCTGAGCTGACGCGTCCGTGACCTCCGGCCAGGTGCGCTCGGTCGCCCTGGCCGGTCGCATTTTTCGGCGCCAGGGACAGCCGCGCGGGGGCCGCATGGCGTCGCCGCCGACACCGTGCCAGCATGGTCGGCCGATGGCCGCCGAGCTTCGGGGGGGACCGGATCCCGTGCGCCGCACACCGCCCCGGCGGCGAGCGGCCGCCTGTACTGCTTCGCGATCGACTGACGCGCAGGCCAGATCGCCCGCTTCGTCCGCCTGTGCGCGAACGGCGAGACCCTCCATCCGCGCAAGAGGCCACTGACCCGCGCGCCCAGGAGGGGCACAATGGCGGCATGTCCTTGCTCCGGGTCCTGTCCGCGACGATCGTCCCGTAACCGCGGACCACAGCCTCCCGGGGGGCGGCCGGGGTACGATGGGCCATGGCCGGGTTCACCTTCGCCGAAACCATGAGCGGTACGTGGACGCCGGCCGACGACATCTCGGTCGCTCACAAGTTCAGCTTCACCGTCCGGGTCCGCTCGGGCGCGCTGTCCGAGTTCCGCAAGGATCAGGTCGCCGACCTCGAGGGCGACGTCCTTGCCGAGGGCCTCACCACCGGCGCGCCGCTGATCGGCACCATGGTGCTGCGCCCGTTCTTCGGCCGCATGATCCGCTACGAGTTCGAGTTCGACGGCGACGACGGCCAGCGCTACCGATTCGCCGGCCAGAAGGACATCCGCTGGCTCGACCCGATCCGATCGTGGACCGTCTTGCCCGGCGAGCTCACCGACGAGGCCGGCCACGTCATCGGCACCGCCAGCACGCGCTTCCACTTCCGCCGCGACGGCGTCGAGTTCATGCGCAGCTGGCGCCCGGCCTGATCCACGGTTGACGCGGTCACTGGCGGCGTCGTACGTGGCGGCATGGCGAGCTGCATCCACTGCGGACGGAGCAAGGGCAAGCGGACGTGTCCGGCGCTCGGCGGCGAGATCTGCGCGCCGTGCTGCGGCAAGCACCGCGTCGTCGACATCGCGTGCCCGGCCGACTGCAAGTGGCTCGGTGGGCTGGCAGCCGTCCGTGACGTGGGCGCGGTCACGTTCACCGACATCGACGAGCACGGCGCGGTCGCCCGCCTCATCCAGTTCACCGAGTCGGGCCGCGAGCTGACCCAGAGCCGCGCCGGCTTCCGCTCGATGCTCGGCCTCCACCACGATCCCGGCCCCGACGCGATGCGCGCGATCATGGAGGAGCTCGGCCCGACGTCGTCGGCGGTGCTCACCGCCCACCTGGCGTTCGGCCACCGCGCCGACGACGGCACCCGCGCGGTCGACCGCCTGCTGTCGGCCCACGGTCGCGACTGCAGCCGCGGCGAGGTCGCGGCGCTGATGGCGCTGCAGCGGGCCCGCGGCCTGCTGGTCGAGGTCACCGCCGCCCAGCGCGGCCTCGGCATGGTCCTGCGCGACCGGCTCAGCGGCGACGTCCTCACCATCGTCACCCAGCCGAGCGAGGCGGCCACCGTCGGCACCACCGCCTACGTCTGGCTGGTCGAGAACGGCGGCAAGCTCGAGGCGACCGGGCCGATGGTGGTGGTGCCGCGCGAGCAGATCGCCGCGGTCGAGGCCCGCCTCACCGCCGCCATCGCCGGCGCCGCCGACCCGCGCGCCGTGCTGGCCGCCGCCGCGCCCCTGGTCCTCGCCGTCCTGCGAGAGGCCCCGGCCGAGCCTGCCGCGGTCACTGCCCCGTCCGCATAGTCCATTCGTCGGAAGCGCCGAGCGCCGGCGCGGCAGCGGGGCGAGCGTTCGTGCGGCGCTGGCTCTGCTCTAGGATCCTCCGATCATGGCAGCCCCGAGCGAAGCTCCGGCCCAACGGCTGCGCCTGGCCTTCGAGCTCATCGATCTCGCGGAGCGGATGTTGCGGCAGCGTCTGCATCGCGAGCACCCCCACCTGACCGAGGACCAGCTCGAGGCGCGGATCGACGCCTGGTACCTGCATCGACCCGGCGCGCTCGACGGCGACGCCGACGGCACCCCGGGGACATGGCCGCGCCGCTGACCCGCGTCGAGCGGGCGCACCGTGGCGGGCGCGCGCTCGTGGACGCGACACCCGCGCTTGGGTCACACGAACCGGCGCGCCGGCTCGTGGAGGTCGCCTGATGGTCCTGAGCGTCGGCCCGGACCGCGAGCGTACGTGGCAGCGCGGCGGCCGCGATACGGAACGCGGGATCGCGTCCCTCGCCACCCAGTGCTCTAGGAAGCCGGTGGCGCGGTAGCTTCGTCACGTCGGCGGGCGTCACCGACATGCCGCCGGTCTCCGGCGTAACGAACCCGTCGATGACCGGCAGATCCACGCCCGGCCGCACGCCGAGCCCGCGCGCCGATGCCTCCACCAGCGGCAGGCCGTCGTCACCTGCCCTCCTGCGCTGCGCATGGTCAAGGTCAGGATGAGGTCGCCAGCCCCGGCCGAAAGGTCAGGAAGGCAGGAAATTCGGGTAGCTGGCGATCGGGCCAGGCGTGGCCACGATGCCCCCAGCCACGGCAGGCCGTGCTAGAACACGCCACCTTCGGTCCGGCGGCCGGGCCCCAGCCTCGACGGGATACTCATGAGCTTCTTCCAGAAGATCTTCGGCA
>JAYVSF010000594.1:0-1824 GCA_043775605.1 Myxococcales bacterium | reverse complement strand
CAGCGTGCCGGCCCGATCTGTACGGAATCAGAGCCGAGGGTTGGTCGTCGCGCGTGGGATGACATTTCCGAAACCTTGTTGCTGCCAACCCTCTCAGCGCTGGCGGCGGTTGCGGGTGAACAGGTCGTGCAGCGAGATCCAGCTCGAGCCGTCCTCGCGCAGATCGGGGATGTCGGCGGCGGGGCTGCGCAGCTCGCGCAGGCGGTCGATGATGCACGCCTCGATGGCCGGGTCGGGCAGGGTGCTGTCGGTGAGCTTGACGTTCTCGAGCCGCAGGACCTCGCCGTCGACAATCATCGTGTAGGTCACCTCGAGATCGGCGACGTCGTCACCGCCGGCCCAGCACTCGGCGGCGGCGTCGTACAGCGCGAACCGCAGGCGCGACTTCTTGAACTCGAACAGGTTGGCCTTGACCTCGGGCGCCTCGGGATCGAACACGCCGGCGCCCTCGATGGTCACGCCGCCGACGGTGACCGAGGTCGCGCGGGCCGCGGCGACGCGCGGCGGGCGCAGCATTGGTCGGAGCCATGAGCTCGCCGGCGAGCGTGGGTCGGTACCCGTCGCCGAGGTTGCGGCCTCGCTCGAGCGTCCGAGCCGTTCGCCGCCACCACAGGCGTCCCCGCGCGCAAGCCAGAGCGCGAGCCCGACCGCGCCGGCCGCGGCGATCCCGGCCCAGAGCAGGCGCGCGCGCATGCGAGCGAGTGTGGGGTCCTGCCCGACCGGTCGCAACTGGGCGCCGACGTGGGGTCTGGGGCCCCAGGCGTGGCTCGAGGTCCCGGCGCCGCGAGGCCCCAGGCGCCCTAACCGCGCAGCCACTGGTGGCTGACACCACTCGGAGGCCGTCGCGCCGGCTGGCACGTCCCGTGCTGTGCTGCCGGCACGAGGAGCGTGCCATGCCGACCCCATCCCCCACCCTGGTCACGTCGTCCCTGGTCGTCGGCCTGGTGGTCGGCGCCGGCTGCGTGGGCGACCTGCCCTCGGATGCCAGCGATCCCATCCCTCCTCCGTCGGCCACCGCGCGCGAGATCTTCGACAGCAAGGTCAACTCCAAGCTCGAGTCGACCTGCGCCGCCTGCCACGCCGGTCAGGGCTCGCCGACCAAGTTCCTCGGCCTGGCCGGCCGCACCGACAACTACGACACCATCACCGTCAACGCGACCTTGACCGGCGGCTGGGACCCCGCGGTCGCGCTCCTCATGACCCACCGCCACACCGGCGGCGAGCCCGAGCTCGACACCACCGCCAAGGCCGGCGTCCGCGAGTGGCTACTCAAGGAGGCCGAGGACCGCGCCGGCGATCCGCCGATCGCCACGCCCCGCGAGACCCTGGCCAAGTGGGCCGCTTGCATGGACCCGGCGGTGTGGACCACCTCGGGCATGGGCACCTGGGCCGAGAAGACCTCGGGCAGCGGCGCCTGCATGTCGTGTCACCACGAGGGCGCGGGCGGCTACTACGCCGTCGGCGACGCGCTCAAGATGTTCGAGGTCAACCGCTACGAGTCGATGATCACCTTCTTCTTCAAGGTCCAGCAGAACGGGATCCAGAACGAGGTGGTGGTCAACGAGGATCGGCCGTGCGGCCGGTCGCAGGGCGGGGTCACCCACCCGGGCTACGTCTGCCCCGACGCGTACATGGACAAGCTCCACGACTTCTACGACAAGACCAAGGCCGCGCTGGCGAACTGCACCGCCCCGGCGGTCTTCCCGACCCCGCCCGCGCCGATGCCGTGACGCCTGCGGCTTCGCGCGGTGGCTGACACCTCGCGGCTCGGGTGGCTGACACCACGCGAACTGGTCAGGCCACATGGTGGCTGACACCGCGTGG
>JAYVSF010000593.1:0-6087 GCA_043775605.1 Myxococcales bacterium | reverse complement strand
CTTCAGGCTGGTGATCTGCACGGAGAGGGCTCCACGGCGAAGTCCGGAAGCGAATCGGGAGGACGGGTGTGCAAGTGGGCGACGTCGACGAACCGCGTGCGGTACGGCTCCGCCTGCTCGAACGATTCGTCGTCGCCACCGTGGCCCGCGACGATCGCCGTGCGGATCTCGGAATACATGTCGTCGACCCAGTCCATGTCCACCAGCACGACCCACTGGTTCGGGTACCGCTCGCACACCTGTGCCCAGGTGAGCCGCTCCTCGCTCAGCACCGGCTCTTCGATCATCCCCCGAGCCTGCGCAGCGGCTCCCCGCTCGTCAAGTTTTCGGTCCGGCGGCGATCCGCCCGCTGGGCCGGTAGGGCCGGTCAGTCACGCGACAGGGCGTCGATGTCGACCGCGGTGCCGAACTCGGCCTCGAGGTACTTGCGCAGGCGATCGAGCACGCGCTTCTCGAGCTGCCGAGCCCGCTCGCGCGACACGCCGTAGCGATCGCCGATCTCCTGCAGGGTCAGCGGCGACTCGGTCAGCCAGCGCTCGCGGAAGATCGTCGCCTCGCGGCCGTCGAGCGTGCCGGCGAAGATCTCGAGCTTGGACTTGAGCAAGGTCGAGAACTCGCTCTCGGCCACCGCCTGATCGGGGCGGGCGTCTTCGCTGGGCACGAAGTCGAGCCGGGTCCGTGCGCCGTCCTCGTCGCCTGGCACTGGTGCGTCGAGCGAGGCCTCGGGCGCGGCCAGCCGCTTCTCCATCTCGGTCACCTCTTTCTCGGTGACGTCGAGGTTCTCGGCCAGCATCTTGGTCGTCGGATAGAAGCCGAGCTGCTCGAGCCGCTCGCGCTCCTTGCGCAGGTTGAAGAACAGCTTGCGCTGGGCCTGCGTCGTCCCGATCTTGACCAGCCGCCAGTTGTTGAGGATGAACTTGAGGATGTAGGCGCGGATCCAGAACGCCGCGTACGACGACAGCTTCACGCCGCGCCCGGGGTCGAACTTGCCGACCGCCTGGATCAGGCCGATGTTGCCCTCCTGCACCAGGTCGAGCAGGTTGCGGTGGGCGCGCCGGTACTCGTAGGCGATCTTGACCACCAGCCGCAGGTTGGCCTCGACCAGCCGGCGGCCGGCCGTGCGATCGCCCTGGGTGGTCAGCCGGGTCGCGAGCGCGTGCTCCTCCTCGGGGGTCAACAGCGGGAAGCGCCGGACCTCCTGCATGTAGGCCTGCATCGGGTCGCGCTTGATGAGGGCGACCCGGCCGTCGTCGCGAGCGCGCGGCCGCTTGCGGGCCGGCCGGCGCGGACCGCCGAGGACGTCGTCGGGCTCGGCGTCGGGATCGGCATCGTGCTCGGGCGCCTCGTCGTCGCCGTCGAGGACCTCGGCCACCACCTCGTCGTCGTCGCCGGTGGCGACGTCGATCACGACCCCGGCGCGCTCGACCAGCTCCTCGTCGGGCGCGTCGTCGTCGCCGTCTTCGGCCTCGTCGGCGTCTTCCGCCGGCTCGGCGGCCTCGCCCGGCTCCGGCGCCTCGGCCGGCTTGGCCTTGCTCGACGCGGTGCGCCCGGGCTTGCCAGCCCGCGCGGGGCGACCGGAGCGCTCGACCATGGGCTGCACCATACTACACGTCGCCGCGCTGGCGCACCTCGCGACCCTGGTGCCGCGTCGAGATCGGAATGGCGGGTGGGGCGTCCAAGCTTATACTCGATGAACATGCGCCGACTCTCCGTCCACGCGGTCCTGGTCTCTCTCGCGGCCGCGGCGGCCCTCGTCCTGACTGTCGTCAAGCAGTCGCACGAGGGCGTGATCGGCTTCGACTTTCAGCTCCGGCAGGTGCTGGCGGCGCCCGGCACCCCGGTCACCGCTCACCACGATCTGACCGAGCTCAAGGTCTTCAACCTGACCCTGCTCCGCATCCGCGAGAGCTACGTCGATCCCAGCCGCATCGATCCCAAGAAGATGCTGTACCAGGCCCTCGACTCGGTCCAGCTCAACATCCCCGAGGTCCTGGTCGAGGCCGACCCCGGCCGCGACTCGTTGACGGTGGTGGTCAACGACAAGCGCGCGAGCTTCTCGACCGCCGACGTCGACTCGCTGTGGCGGCTGTCGGGCCGGTTGAAGAAGATCTTCGCGTTCGTCCAGGCCAACATGAACCCGGGCGCCGACCTGGCCGAGGTCGAGTACGCCGCAGTCAACGGCATGCTCGAGACCCTCGATCCCCACTCGACGCTGATGGACCCCGAGGCTGCGCGCGAGCTCGACGTCTCGACCAGCGGCAAGTTCGGCGGCCTCGGCATCGTGATCCGCATGGTCGATCACAAGCTGACCGTGATCCGGCCGATCAAGAACACACCGGCATCGCGGGCCGGGATCAAGGCCGGCGATCACATCATCAAGATCGACAACCAGGCCACCGACGTCCTGTCGAGCGACGAGTCGGTCGACCGCATGCGCGGCGAGCCGTCGACGCCGGTGACCCTGTGGGTCGAGCGCAAGGGCGCCGACGCCCAGCTCCGCTTCGACCTGGTCCGCGACACCATCCAGGTCGAATCGGTCCAGTCCAAGCTGCTCGACGGCAAGGTCGGCTGGATCAAGATCAAGAACTTTCAGGGCTCGACCGGGGCCGAGACCGAGGACGCGCTGCACGAGCTGACCGCGGCCGGCGCGACCTCGTTCATCATGGACCTGCGCGGCAACCCCGGCGGCCGCCTCGATCAGGCGATCGCGGTCGCCGATCTGTTCATCGACGAGGGCACGCTGGTGACCACGGTCAAGGGCGGCAGCCGCAACCCGCGGCGCGCGACCCGCGGCGACGGCAACACCACCGCGCCGATGGCCGTGCTGCTGTCGCCGGGCTCGGCCTCGGCGTCCGAGATCGTCGCCGGCGCGCTCAAGAACTCCGACCGCGCGATCGTGATCGGCACCCGCAGCTTCGGCAAGGGCTCGGTCCAGCAGCTCTATCGCAACGACGAGGACGGCACCACGCTCAAGCTCACCGTCGAGCAGTACCTGACTCCCGGCGACCGGTCGATCCAGTCGGTCGGCATCGTCCCCGACATCGCGCTGCAGCGGATGATCGTCCCTGACAAGAACGACGGCCCCGGCGACCAGGTGCGCCTGCTGCCGCCGAGCCGGTCGTGGGGCGAGAAGGATCTCGACTCCCACCTGACGTCGCAGTACGCGGTCGACACCGACAAGCCGGCCTTCGAGCTGCCGTACCTGTTCGTGCGGCCGGCCACGCCCGACGCCGTGGCCGACGACGACGACGACGCCGAGGATCCGTCGGTCAGCGACGAGCTGGTCGCCGACTTCGAGGCCAAGCTGGCCCAGGAGCTGCTGGCCAGCGCCACCGCACAGGTCCGGCCGGGTTTGATCAAGGACGCGCGGGCCCTGGTTCTGCGCCGCCACACCGAGGAGGACAAGAAGCTGTCGGCGGCGCTGGCCAAGCTCGGCGTCGACTGGGCCGCGCCGGTGACCGGCGAGCCCGCGGCCAAGCTGGCGGCGGCGATCGAGGTCACCCCGGCCGGTCCGCTGACCGGCGGCGCGCTGGTCACCGTCACCGGCAAGGTCACCAACACCGGCACCGGGCCGGCCTACCGGGTCCACCTGCGGACCCACGCCGACGACGGCGTGTTCGACGACGACGAGCTGGTGTTCGGCAAGATCGCGCCCGGCGAGACCCGCGCGTTCAACAGCCGGGTCGAGGTGCCCAAGGACGCCATCGCCCGGGTCGATCGCCTGACCTTCGATCTGACCGAGGCCCGGGGCACGGTCGCCGCGGTGCCGCCGGTCGAGGTCTCGGTCACCGCGGCGGCCCGCCCGACCTTCGCCTACGCCTACCAGGTGATCGACGACGGCAACGGCGACGGCCTGGTCCAGCGCAAGGAGAACCACCGGCTGCGGGTCGAGGTCAAGAACACGGGCACCGGCACCGCCGCCGAGACCACCGCGATCCTGCGCAACGCCAGCGGCGACGGCATCACCCTGACCAGCTCGCGCATGGAGCTGGGCGCGCTCAACCCCGGCGACGCCAAGACCGTCGAGTTCGGGTTCTCGGTCGGCGACGACTTCGAGGGCTCCGACGCGATCGTCGAGCTGGTCATCTACGATCAGGTGCTCGGCACCCAGGCCGGCGAGAAGCTCAAGCTGCCGGTGCTCAAGTCGGGCGCGGCGCTGACCGCGGCCAGCGGCGTGGTCGAGGTCAAGAAGGAGGGCACCGAGATCCGTGGCGGCGCCTCGGCCGACACCACCGTCGTGGCCCGGGCCAGCAAGGGCGCCCGCTTCAAGGTCCTGGGCAAGCTCGGGCCGTGGACCAAGATCGAGCGCGACGGCGGCCTGCCCGGGTTCGTCGCCACCACCAGCGTCGACCGCTCGAGCGGCAAGCCCGGCAACGCGCCGGCGGTGCCGGTGTTCCAGGTCACGCCGCCGACCATCGCGCTGCAGGCCTCGAGCTATCGCTCCTCCGCCGACCACTACGAGCTCGACGGCACGGTCAACGACGAGACCCATGTCGAAGACGTGTACGTGTTCGTGTCCAACCAGGGCGCGAAGATCGAGACCCGCAAGGTGTTCTACCGGTCGAACCGCGGCAGCAAGACTGGCGCCACGATCGACTTCGCGGCCAGCGTGCCGCTGTGGGACGGCTCCAACGTCGTGACCGTGGTCGCCCGCGAGAACGCCGACGTCCGCACGGTGCAGACGCTCGTGATCTACAAAGATCCCGGGGCCTCGGCCGCGGCGCTGTCGGCCACCGCGCCGGCCCCGATTCCGACCCCGGCGCCCGTCGTCAAGTAGACGCAAGGCCCTGGATCGGCCAGGCTTTCCTGGTCGGTCCCGCCGAATGAATCTCCCGCGGTCGGGCGGCGTCTCAGAGGTGAACATGCGCACCAACCTCGTCCGAGTCTTCCTGGTCGCCGCGACGCTCGCGTCGCCGGCGGTGGCTGTGGCCGACGCCGCCGATACGCTGGTCGGGCGCTACGAGGTCGCGTTCGAGCAGGTCACGTCGAACTGCCAGAGCGCGGGCCTGACCCTGGCCAAGGACACCGTGACGGTCTCGAAGCGCGCGCCCGGCATCGCGGTCGACCTGCCCAAGGTCGCGAGCATGACCGGCACCGCCGCCAAGGCCGGCCGGCTCAAGGCGTCGTCGAAGCTGGGCAAGACCTCGCTGGCGGCGCTCGACGGCAAGTTCTCGATCGTCGGCACCATCGACGACGCCGGCAAGCTCGACGCGGTGTTCGTCGCCGAGTTCTTCGCCGACGGCAAGCCGAGCTGCACCCAGTCGTGGAGCGCGACCGGCACCCGGCTGACCGACGGCGGCCGGCCGCTGGCGCCGACCTCGGTGATGTCGGCGATGTTCGCGCGCGAGACCGGCCTGCCCCCGATCAGCTTCTGATCGGCGCCAGCGCGGGGTCGCCGCTCGCAGTCGCCCGCCAGGACGCCGCCCGCCGCTCGGTGGTGAAGAAGCGGAGTAAGCTCGCTGCGCCGTGGCCCAAACCGTCGCCGCCGTTCGCGCCGCGCTGCGCGTGATCGGCGCGCCGAGGTCCGCGCCGCTCGAAGCGGCGATGCGCAAGCTGCCTGCCGGACCCGCGCTCCAGGAGACGCGCCTTCGACTCATCGCGCTGGCCAAGGCCGCACAGAAGACCAGCGAGCCCGCGTATCACGAGGCGATCCGCCTCCTCGACAGGGACCTCCGCAAGACGCCGCGGCTGGTCACGCGCGCCGACGCGCTCTTCCGCAGCGCGCAGAAGAAGTACGCCGCACTGAAGCGTGCGTCCGAGTCGGTGGTCACGCGGTGGGAGTGGTGGTCCGGGCCCGTGCAGGTCGGCATGCTGTTCCAGGGAGCCCCGCGGGAGCGGACGGCGGTGGCACGCCACGCGCGTTGCAATCGTCGCGGCGGTGCTCGAGACTGCCGCTCATGCAGTGGGGTGGCTCTCTCGGTCCCGTCCTCGACGCCCCGTCCGGGACGTCCGTCAACGTTCGCGCCTTCGGGGCCTTCGCGGGGACGGTCGCGCACCCCGACGGCGAGGCCATCCTGCAGCCGCTCCTGCTCGAGGCGGTCCGCGCGGCCACCGCTCGCTACACCGGTCCGCTCCTCTCGATCGAGA
>JAYVSF010000592.1:0-5411 GCA_043775605.1 Myxococcales bacterium | reverse complement strand
AGTGCTCGGCGGCGGCGGTGGCCGACAGCCGCAGCGCCGGCGGGGCCGCGCGCTCGAGCAGCTGGTACGACAGCCACTCGTAGACCCGCAGGAAGCGATCGAGCTGATAGCCCTGGGCCCGCAGGGTGTCGAAGAAGTCCTCGTGAGCCTTGGCGTGGCGGCCCTCCTGACCGCCGAAGCCCTTGATCGCGGCGCGCAGGGCCGGGTCCTCGATCCGGTCGAGGTAGTGGTAGACCGAGCGGACGAAGAAGCGCTCGCCGGCCGGGAACAGCAGGTTCACGCCGTTGGCGATGTGGGTCGGCACCGCGAAGCCGCCGAACCAGTGCTTCGGCACGTCGGTGAAGCGGTGGTCGAGCCTGCGCGGCGCGATCGGCGGGCGCACGGCAGCGGGCGCAGTGATGGCGGCAAGGGCGGGGTTCGAGGCGGAGGTGATGGGCATGGGGTCCTCTCTCGCAGCCCAGGATGAGGCTCTATTGACCACGAGTCAATAGCGAATCGTGCACCGCCCGGCCGCCGCGGTTGCCACCCCATCGCCGGCCGCGGTACCACCAGTCATGTCACCGGTGCGCCCGCGCCTCGCCTCGCGCCGCCGGCCGCCGGCCGCAGACGCCACGGCCCGCACCGCCACCCGCCGCGTGCGGCCGCGCATCCGGCTCGACAACGACGCCCGCCGCACCCAGCTCGTCACCCTCGCCACGGTCGCGTTCGCCGAGCGCACCTACGACGAGGTCTCGATCGAGGACCTGGCCCGCACCGCCCGCATCTCGAAGGGCCTGCTCTATCACTACTTTCCGACCAAGCGCGATCTGTATGTCGCCGGGCTGCGCGCCACCGCCGACGAGCTGATCGCCCGCAGCGCCGCAGCCGCGTCGCCGGAGCTGGCGCCGCTCGAGCGCATGCGGGCCGGCCTCGACGCCTACCTCGATCACGTCGCCCGCCACGCCCGCGCCTTCGTCGCGCTCATGCGCGGCGGCATCGGCTCCGACCCGGAGGTCGCCGCCGTCATCGAGGGCGTGCGCCGGACCTACGTCGAGACCTTGCTGGCCAAGGCCGGCGGCACGCCCCTGGCCGGCATGACCCTCGAGCAGCCGCGGATCCGGCTGGCGGTGCGCGGGTGGATCGGCCTGGTCGAGGCCGCCAGCATCGACTGGCTGGCCAGCCCCGGGGTCGAGCGCCCCGTCGTCCGCGACTTCCTCGTCGATAGCCTGGTCGCGATCATGCAACTGGCGCTGGCCCGGCCGCCGGTCGCGACCTGACCGCCGAGCCCGGCCGTCGAGGATCAGGGCCGCGCGGGGTCCTCGATCCGCGGCCAGTGCGCGCCGCCCGCCGGCAGGTGCTGGTGGGCCTCGCGCCATGGCATCGTGGCCGGCAGCGCGAGCGGCGCGGCCGCGGGATCGAGCGTGACCTGGATGAAGCCGAGCGGCTCGGTCGCCAGCAGCCGGAACATCAGGGAGCGCAGCGACGGCAGATCGACCTTGCAGCCGCACTCGATCAGCGCCGGCTCGATCGCGCCGAGCAGCGGCCCGACCCGATCGCCGGCGGTGGACCCGACCGCGCCGAACGCGCGGCCCAGCGCCGGGCACGGCTCGACGACGTCGGCGGCCGCGGCGGCGAACGCCGTGGCGCGCTGGCCGGTCCCTGACGCCTGCACCCGGTCGAGCCGGCCGTCGATGGCGCTGCGGGGCGGCGACGGCGGCAGCGCGCCGCGCGCGAACGCGAACGCGACGTGATCGTAGCCGCTGGCATGGGCCAGCTCGGCGGTCGCGACCACCCGCTCCCAGGTCGCGGCCTCGTCGATCGCGAGGTACAGGAGCCCCGGATCGATCGCGCCGGCCGCGCCGCCACCCGCCTGATCCTGCACCCGCCGCGCGTGGCTCCGCTCGAGCCGGGCCCGCAGCTCGCCGCGGTCGAGGCCCTGCTCGCCGTCGAGGCTCTCGCCAGTCGGGCCGATCAGCACCGCCGGGGCCGGGGCCGGGACCGGGACCACGCCGGGTCCGCCTGCCCGCACCGCGAGGCTGACGCCGGTGGCCGCGAACGGCGCCGGGGTGTGGTCGAACGAGCCCAGGAAGCTCGACAGCTCGTGGGCGCGGGCCGCGCACCGCCGCTTGCTCGCGCCGCTGCCGCAGCTCGCCAGGACCAGGGCCATCACCGTCAGGGTCCGTCGCATGGGCGCGACTCTACCGGGTTCCCGATCGGGACCGAGGTTGCAACGAGGTTGCAATTGATTGTTGCGGGCGGCGCCCTTCCGGTCCGGGCCCGCGGCATCATCCTGGGAGCCATGCCCATCGAGCTCCGGCGCGCAGCCGATCGCGGCCACGCCAACCACGGCTGGCTCAACAGCTTCCACACCTTCTCGTTCGCCGATTATCACGACCGCAAGCACAACGGCTTCCGGGCGCTGCGGGTGATCAACGACGACACCGTCGCGGCCGGCCGCGGCTTCGGCGCCCATCCCCATCGCGACATGGAGATCATCTCGTACGTCCTCGACGGCGAGCTCGGCCACCAGGACTCGATGGGCAACGGCTCGGTGATCCGGCCCGGCGACGTCCAGCGCATGAGCGCCGGCACCGGCGTGGTCCACAGCGAGGCCAACCCGTCGCGCACCGAGGCCGTCCACTTCCTCCAGATCTGGATCATCCCCGATCGCGCCGGCCACCTGCCGAGCTACGAGCAGCAGCACTACCCGGCCGCCGAGCGCGCCGGTCGCCTGCGCTTGCTGGCCTCGCCCGACGGCGCCGACGGCTCGCTGACCATCCACCAGGACGCCCGGCTGTACGCCACGACGCTCGCCGACGGCGACCGCGTCGAACACCCTGTCCGGCCCGGCCGCCACGCCTGGCTCCACGTCGCCCGCGGCGAGGTCATGCTCGGAGAGACCGTGCTCGGCCCCGGCGACGGCGCCCGCACCAGCGACGCCGGCCTGCTCGAGCTGCGCGGCCGGCCCGGCGGCGGCGAGGTGCTCATCTTCGACCTGTCCTGACGCGTCGCCCGGCGGCTACGTGGGCTGCGCAGCCGGTCGTACCAGGCGGGGGTAGACCAGCACCGCGCCGAGGATGATCGCGACCCCGGCGTAGAAGCTGGCCGACAGCTCGCGCTGCTCGCCGAGCAGGACGATCGCGAGCAGGATCGCGTAGACCGGCTCGAGGTTGACCGCGAGGGTGGCGGCGAACGCCGACAGGTGGCGGAGCGCGACCAGCGACAGCGTGAACGGGATCAACGTGCAGCCGACCGCGAGCGTGGCCAGCAGCGCGAGGTCGCGCAGGTCGGGCAGCATGAACGCCGCGCCGGTGTGGGGGAGGAGCGGCGCGGCCACGGTCAGGAGCAGCGCGCCGGCGCCGAGCTCGAGCCCGGTGATCGCCAGCGGATCGCCGCGCAGCACCAGCCGCTTGTTGAACGCGCTGAACACCGCCGCGAGCGCGCCCGACAGCGCGCCGACCGCGATGCCGAGGTGGTCCGTGGACGAGACCCCGCCCGCGACCAGCGCGACGCCCGGCACCACCGCGACCCCGAGCAGGAGTTCGCGCGGGTCGAACCGCCCGCCGGCGATCAGCGGCTCGAGCACGGCCTGGAACACCGGCGCGAACGCCATGCAGGTCGCCGCGATCGATGCGTTCGACAGCTTGATCGCGCCGTAGAACGTGAGCCAGTGGGCCGCGACCACCAGGCCGATGCCGGCGTAGGCCAGCGCCAGCCGCGGGGTCATCGCCCGCCAGCCCCGCCACACCCGCGGCGACAGCGCCAGCAGGCCGGCCACCATCGTCATCCGCCACCACACCAGCGGCAGCGCCGGCAGCGAGATCAGCTTGCCGAGGATGGCGGTGAAGCCCCACAGCACGACGCAGACATGGATCTGGAGCTGGGCCCGCGCGGTCGGGGTCACGGGTCATGGTAGTACCTCGGCTTGCGCTCGGCTCGCGTCGCCACGCGCAACCAATCAGCTCGCCTGTGACCGACAGATAGAGGAAGGCAGACCCCGAGCATCCCCCGTGAACCCAAACACCCAGCGTCATTTTAGATCGCTCGCCAAGGCTCGCTAACGGCGCGCCCGGTGGCGAAGAACCGGCGCGGCCGTGATACGCTGACCTCGTGTCCGACGCGCCTATCGTCGCGTTTCCCGACGTCGATCCCGACCGGTTGTTGACCGCGCTGTGCGCGGCGGTGACCGGCGACGGCCCCCGCGCGGTCCGGCTGCGGACCAGCGCCAGCCAGTGCGTCGTCGACGAGCCCAGCGACCTCGACGCCGCCCGATGGTTCCAGTCCCTGGTCGAGCTCGCCTACCTGGTGGCGTCGGCCGACGGCTTCTCGCCGGCCGAGCGCGCCTCGCTGGCGCTGCTGATCGAGCGCGCCACCGGTCGCACTGTCGAGCGCGAGCTGCTCGAGCAGCACCTGGCCGAGCTCGAGGTCCAGACCGACATCCTCGGCCGCCACCAGCGCCTGGCCCGCGCCGCCGCCGAGGTCAAGGATCAGCCCAGCGTCGACGACGCCCTGGCCTTCGCCGCGCTGGTCGCGATGGCCGACGGCACCATGGCCAAGCCCGAGCACGACGCGCTGCTCGAGCTGGCCGGCCACCTCGACATCGAGCCGGTCCAGGTCCAGGCCTTGGTCGCCATCCTGGTCGGCGACGTCGAGAGGCGCCTGCGATGAGCGAGCGAGGACAAAGGCGCCGATGAGCTATGTGAACCACCTGGCGAAGGAGATCAACGCCAAGGTCGTCTACTACGGCCCGGGGCTGTGCGGGAAGACCACCAACCTCCAGCACATCTTCGGCCGGACCCGGCCCGACTCCAAGGGCAAGCTGATCACGCTGGCCACCGAGACCGAGCGGACCCTGTTCTTCGACTTCCTGCCGATCGACCTGGGCAGCGTGCGCGGCTTCAAGGTCCGGCTGCACCTCTACACCGTGCCCGGCCAGGTGTTCTACGACGCCAGCCGCAAGCTGGTGCTGCGCGGCGCCGACGGCATCGTGTTCGTCGCCGACTCGCAGTCGAGCCGCATCGAGGCCAACACCGAGAGCGTCGAGAACCTGACGATCAACCTGGCCGAGATGGGCAGCCCGCCCCTCGACAAGCTGCCGTACGTGGTCCAGTACAACAAGCGCGACCTGGTCGGCGTCGACTCGATCGAGACCTTGCGGGCCGCGCTCAATCCGCTGGGCGTGCCCGAGTTCGAGTCGTCCGCCGCCACCGGCGCCGGCGTGTTCGAGACCCTCAAGGGCATCTCGAAGCTGGTGCTGAAGCGCCTGTCCGCCAGCGCCGGGTAGCCCGCGATCGGCGCCCGCGCGCGTCGCTGATCGGTGGGGCGCGCGGCCGGTTGGCCCTACACTGGCGGGATGCATCTCCTTGCCGTCGTGTCGATCGCGCTCGCGTGTGTGGCCTGCGGTGGTGATGACAGCCAGGGCGGTGGCGACG
>JAYVSF010000591.1:0-2919 GCA_043775605.1 Myxococcales bacterium | reverse complement strand
CGGCGCCGACCTCGACGTACAGGCTCATCCGATCGCCGCCGAGGATGTTGTCGTACCAGCCGATCCGGTAGAACGCGCGCGCCGGGTCGGGCACCGCGGCCAGGACCTCCCCGGTCGCGGGATCGACGACGTCGAAGCGGGTCTCGCCGCCGACCCAGGCGCCGTCGATGTAGCAGTCGCGATAGGGGATCGTCAGACCGCTCACAGCAGCGGCCCCAGCGATCGCGCCAGCCCGCGGGTCTCGATCAGGTTGTCCTCGATCGAGCAGTAGGTCCACCCGCCGTAGCGCCCGACGCTGTGCACGCCCGCGGCCGCGAGCGTCGGCCGGACCCGGGCGTGCTCGGCCTGCGATCGCCGGGTGATGTGCACGTACGCCGGATCGAGCACTACCGAGTGCCACGACACCAGGCGGTGGCCGTCGATGATGCCCTCGGCCTCGAGGTCGGCCAGCACGCGGGCCCGCACCGCCTCGACGTCGAACGTCGCGTGGCGATCGGCGCCGACCTCGACGTACAGGCTCATCCGATCGCCGCCAAGGATGTTGTCGTACCAGCCGACCCGGTAGAACGCGCGCGCCGGATCGGGCACGTACAGCCAGTGGGTGTCGGTGCGGCCCTTGCGATCGAAGCCGAGGTTGAAGCACAGGACCTGGTTCCAGGTGAAGGCGTCGGCGTCGTGGTCGAGGCCGCACATCGCCAGCAAGCGGGGCAGCGGCGCTGAGCTTATCAGGCGGCCGTAGCCGAGCTCGCGCTTCGACGTCCGCACCACGCGGCGGCGGAGATCGATCGCCTCCACCCGCTCGCCGAGCGCGACCGTGCCGGCCGGCAGATCGCGCAAGAGGGCCCGGACGTAGGCGATCGCGCCGTCGGCGGGATAGGTGAACGTCGAGTTGTAGCTGGCGTTGTCGGCCACCCGCATGTTGCGGATGATGTCGGCGATGTCGGCGTGCGGGAAGAACCGGCCCATCGCGTCGCGATCGAGCAGGTCGAGGTCGGTCGCGTACAGCTTCTGGTTGTACGGCACCAGAAACAGCTCGGCGATGCCGCGCCCGAACCGCCGGTAGAGCATGTCCTTGAACGACCCGGCGGTGGCCGCGGTCGCGACGGCTGGGGCCTCGTCGCGGAAGTAGAGGTCGTGCAGGCAGCGCACGAACTCGTCCTTGGGCAGCTGGTGGATGTTCTTCTGGAACGGGAAGTCGACGTCGACGCCGGCGACCCGGACCTTGCTCTGCTTGACGACCGTGTGGACCGGTCCGTCGATGCGCGCGCGCAGCCAGGCCTCGATCGTCGGATCCTTGAAGTGGAAGAAGTGGCCGGAGTAGTCCCAGACGAAGCCGTCCTGCACGATCGTCCGGCAGTAGCCGCCGGCCTCGGACTCGCCGTCGAGGACCAGCACCTCCGGCGCCGGCCGACCGCGGGCCGCCGCCTCCTCGCGCAGCCAGTTGGCGAAGCCCAGGCCGGACATGCCGGCGCCGATCACCAGATGCTCGACGGTCTCCATGGCGTCCTGCTCAGCTCCTTGGCGGATCGCTAGCGGGCGCGATCGATCTCGAGCCGGAAGATCCGGCGCGCGATCGCCAGCGCGCAGGCGTAGGTCGACTCCATGCCGAAGTACGACATGCTCTTCGACAGCAGCATCTGTCGGCGCGAGTACGGCGTGTCCGACGCGTAGTGGATCATGCCGAAGTCGGTGCCGCCCATCTCGGTCTGGTTGACGATTTCGTTCTTGGGGTGGCGCTGGGGCGCGGTCTGCTCGTAGATCGCAGACAGGTACGGGCCGGCCTCCATCTCCATGACCGTGTAGCCCTCGCGGTAGAACACGTCCATGTAGCTGCGGTTCTGCAGGAACGCCGAGCGCACGGTCAGCGCCTTCTGGTTGTCGAGCACGGTGCCGTGGCGCATGAACGGCCAGACGTCGTCGGCGTGGAGCGAGTTGCTGGTGAGGTAGGTGTTGCCCGAGTGCTCGTCGTGGACGACCTTCGACACCATGACGTCGCCGACCCGGCCGTTGAGGGTCGCGGCCTTGCCCATGACGTAGATGCCGCGCAGCTCGGCGGTGCCCTGCGCGACCGCGGCCAGGTGGTGGTACGCGGCCATGCCCAGCGGGTAGTCGATGTTGACGATCAGCGCGTCCGACCGGCTCAGGCGCTCGAGGCCGGGGACCCGGGCCCGGGGATCGAGATCCTCGGGCGCGAGCCGGGACAGCTCGACCACCTGGGCGGCGACGTCGATGCGGGCCGGGCTCTCGAGGGTGTGGATGCCGCGGGCCTGGTCGTGGAGCTGAACCGCGGCGTGGCGGGCTGCGGCGTGGGCCGGCACCCGCAGGTAGTTGCGCAGCGTGTAGTAGAGGATGTTGGCGCGGGTGCTGTCGTCGCCGGCGGCGACCGCCTGCTCGAGCCGCGGCCCGAGCTGCTCCTTGTCGTCGGCGCGGATGAAGTCGAGCAGCTGGTCTTGATGGGCGAACGCGTAGCCTCCGAGGAGGTTGACCAGCGAGTGGGTGTTGGACGAGACGAAGTAGACCGGGCGCCTGGCCAGGGCCGGCCGCGCGGTCTCGATCGCGCGCCACCAGGTCAGCGCCGAACGCTGGTACTCGCTGAACGAGCCGTCGAGGAGGCGGACGGTGAGATCGAGCTCGTGGTCGACCAGCGCGGCGATGCCCTCGGTGAAGACGCCGCCGAACGCGGCCCGCAGGGTGGCGAGCCGGTCGACGTCGATCTGCAGCAGGGCGGCCAGCGCGGGATCGGCCAGGGTCACGGCGGCGGGGGTGCCGGCCAGGCGCGCATGCAGCTTGTTCCACTCGATCTGGTAGGCGGTGACGATCGGCACCAGGTCGTCGACGTCGCTCGCGCTGGTGACGAACATCGCGAGCGTCGAGGCGCCGTCCCAGCGCATCGCGCGACGACGACCGCGCGCCCGCATC
>JAYVSF010000590.1:0-3857 GCA_043775605.1 Myxococcales bacterium | reverse complement strand
GCTCTGCTCGTGACGGGCCCGCGCCTGAATCGCTCGCTCGAGCCGCCCGCGCTCCCGGTCGAATTCGTCGCTGAGCGAAGCGTCGCCCGCCGACTCGCGGCGTCTGGCGAGCGTTTGGCGCAGTTGCGTGAGCAGATCGGCCAGAACGAGATCGCCGGGCGGCGACAGGCGTTGAAACCGCAGTGCTTGGGCTCGCTGCGCCTCTACGGCCCCCAACACCTCGTCAGGGTCACCTCGGTCCAACGCCAAGGAGATGCCGAGCTGGGCGAGCTGCACAACATGGGTGGCGACGTGGGTGCGCAGTTCGGTGGAGGCGAGGACCGCCCGGTGCCGGTCGAGCGAGGACAGGCCGGCGCGAACGATGTCGAGCGCGTACACCCGCTCGCCCTGGTCGCGCTCCGAGATGGCCAGCGCGAGCGCGCGGCAGACGTCGAGTTCGATCGGCAGGTCGGCGGCGACCTGCTGGACTCCCAATGTCACCGCGTTGTGCTGTCCGAGGCGAGCCAGCGCTAGGAGCCGCAGGACCTGCGCTTCGTTCGCCGCGTGGCCGTCGACCCGACGCAGCACCGATGCGTGATCATCGAGCTCGTCGGCCAGTGCGGTGGTGATGTCACCCTCCTCGATACGCGTGCGGCAGGAGAGCACGGCGGCTTGGCGGGCCCAGACATGTCGGCGCTGGACCTCGAAGAGGCTCGCCGCCTCGTTCGCCGCCGCACGAGCCTGGGCCGGTTCACCATCGGCAATGGCACAGCGTGCGAGCAGTAGGAGGGCCTCGGCCAGGTCGGCCTCGCGCCCCCCGACACGACAGCCGGCGACGGCTGCGACGGCGAACTCCCGCGCCTCGGTGGCGAGGCCCGCGGTCAGGAGCACGCCGCATCGATCGGTCGCCATCTCCCCAGCATCGCCGCCGGACTCGCTGATCTCCGATGTCGCTCGTTCGAACAACGCGAGCGCGTGAGCGATGTTGCCCCGTCGCGACGCCACGAACGCGAGATTCCACGTCATCCGGGCGGCGTGGAGCCGGGCACCGACGCCGGCATACAGATCCTGGGCGGCGCTGAGGTCCTGTTCGGCGCCGTCGAGGTCGCCGAGGAACGTCCGGGCGATCCCGCGATTCGTCAGCAGGTCAGCGGCGTCCGTCGGGTCGGGCGAGCCGAGGAGAACGGGAAGTGCATCGTCGAGCAGCGCGAGGCCGTCCGCGGTGCGTCCCAGACGCAGCAACGCCCCGCCTTGCTCGCTCGTGACCAGCGCTCGGGTCACGCCGTCGACCTTGGTCCGGGCTGCCTCGAAGAGCGCGAGGCTCTCGTCGGATCGACCGCGGTAGAGCAGGGTGACGGCGAGGGTCATCCCGGTGAGTGCTTCCAGCTCATGGTCACCGCAGATGCGGGCCTGTTCGAGCGCGCGGCCGAGCACCTGTTCGGACCGAACGGCATCACCCAGGATGCGAAGGGCAATGCCGAGCGCACGACCGCACGTCGCCCGCTCGCGAGACGTCAAGACCTCGCCCAGGAGCCGGTCGGCCTGCTGCACGGTTTCGGTCGGCGAGTCGTAGGCGAGAGAGAGCAACGCAGATGCGTCAGATGCTCGTCGGGTGTCTCCTCGCACTCGCCTAGTTTGGCGTATCAGGGCGCACGGCTGTCCGTCAGTTTCTACAACGATCCCAGGGAGGCGCGATGGCGAGGGTTGAGGCGGATGGAGGTTCCTGGCACGGGAGCCGGTGGAACTGGCGCGCACTGATCGCAGTGATCGTGGTGCTGATCCTGCTCGTCTTGTTGGTCGTCATGCTGGTGACTCATCCCGGGGATGGGGCGGTGAGTTGTGGACCCGCATCCCGTCAGGACAGCACCATCACACCGAAACTGGATGCACAAGTGGCGACCGTATGGTGTACGGCGTCCGGGCGTCCCGAGTTTCCGATCCTCTTCGTGCGGGATCAGTTGATCGTGGAGCAGACGGACGCGGACGGTGCCTCGGACGAAGCCATCAGGAACTACATCAGCCGTGCGCTGACGACGTGCAACGGCGGCCGGGAGATCTCGCTCACCACGGTGGACCGCCCTGAGATCCCCGCGGAGAAGCCAGGCGTGGACACCGTCGATCCGTCCACGACCACTACCCCCGCGGCGGCCGCCGAAGCCACCGGCGATGGCACGCCGGCGCCGAGTTCCACCGTGTTCGATGTCGGGGGTTTCACGCCCGACGCCGACACACCCGCGGCGGCTGCCGCGGCGCAGGCCAGGTATGCCCTGTGCGTCGGCGGAGTCCTGCACGACAAGGACCGACCTTCGGCGCTCGTCGATGGCAAGCAGGTGTTCATCGATTTGAACTACGTACACGCGTTGACTCCGGGTTGGTCCTTCAAGCCCGCCTACGACCCCTCGGAGAACCCGACGCACATCCCGTCGACTCCGGCGAAGACGATCACCAAGCTCACGTTGCCGTCCTCCGTGCCGCTCCCGTCCTCCGGATCTCCCTCGGTCGTGGTGATCGACACCGGGTATCCCGACAACGCCGGTGCTTCCAAGCCGCAGTGGCTCGTCGTGGACGGAGGCAGTGATGCGGCCTACACCAAGACCTCCGGCATCGCCACCCTGGCGCCCGAGCAGCAGGTGCTCCGTCACGGACCGTTCATCGTCAGTCAACTGGCTGCGTCGGCGGTCACGGGCTCCACCGTGTCAGCACGCAAGCTGGTGCTGGCGCGACTCGGCTCGCAGTTGACACTGCCGTACTTCGACGAGGCCGATCTCCTCGACACCATCAAGCGCGTCTTCGGCTACGGCCAGTCGGGGACCTCGTGGAGGTTCGGTGCCGTCGCGGGGGCCAAGGCACCTCGGGGTGCCACCGTGGTCGACATGTCGTTCGGGAGCGACGCCACGAGCGGTCCTCCGTTCGCCCACACGCCGTTGACCGCAATCTTCGCCCGGCTCCTCGCCAGCGGCGGCTGGACCGGTTCGGCGCCGGAACCTCCCGTGGTAGTGGCGGCCGCCGGCAACGACGGCGTGGTCGACGCCACGCGTTTGCCGGCCGGGTTCGCCGTCGCCGGTACCCTCGACCAGGTGGCGGCGGCACTGGCGTTGCCGCCTGGCTCGAACCTGGACCGGTCTGTCCTCGCCGTTGGCGCGGCGTACCCCGGCTCGAACCCCGTACGCAGCGAAGCGACCGCGGCGCCGTACTCGAACCGCGGCAGCGCGGTCACGACCTGGATGCCCGGCGACTGCTACGGCGCCGTGCCCGGTTGGAACGGTAAGAACTGGCAGAACGAATCGTGGTGGTGGGGCGGCACCTCGTTCGCCACAGCGAACGCCGCCAGCGCGGTCATCGCCAAGTGGCCGACGAAGGGCGCGGCGCGGGCCGCTCTCGCCACGACGCCGGCCCTGCGGTCGTCACTGCCGCCCGCGCCCTCCGCCGAAATCACGTGCTTCTGAGCCGATCTCGCTGACGTCGCAGCCGGCACGCTCCGTGCCGGTTGCGGCGGTTGGCCGGGCGAGTGGTCACAGGCCGTGATTCGTCGTACGACGAAGTTCGATCGTCCGGACGCACGGCGTCGTATCCGACACCAATCGCGGTGAAACGGTGACGAAGCCCTAAGAAAAGGTGTCAGGACGCCGGAAACGGAGGACATTTCGTTCTAGTCACCCCGTCAGGTGCTAGCAACGTTTGGACACAACCCGTGTGAGCGACACCCGTTCTGGCTGAGAGGACCCGTGGTGCCCACTGACGAATGCCTCGCCTGCGCGGGGGAGATCACGCGTACCGGCTTCCTGCCGGCCCGCCACGAGGGCGATGACCCGGTCCCCACCGGGTTCTGCAGCAACTGCAAGAAGGTGCAGGCGCTGCGTGCCGGCGTGTGGCTACCG
>JAYVSF010000589.1:0-24314 GCA_043775605.1 Myxococcales bacterium | reverse complement strand
TCAGCTTGCGCTCGAGGTTGAGCGGCTGGCCGTCGACCTGGGCCAGGAACGGCAGCCGCAGCCAGGTCTCGCGCTCGACCGACAGCGACTTCTTGGCCGCCTCCGACGCCTCCTTGAGCCGGCCGAGCGCGACCGGGCTCTGCAGCAGGTCGACCCGGTGGCGATCGAAGACCTCGTCGGCCAGGCGCTCGACCATTCGCCGGTCCCAGTCCTCGCCGCCGAGCGCGGTGTCGCCGCCGGTCGACAGCACCTCGAACACGCCGTTCTCGACCGAGATCACCGAGATGTCGAAGGTGCCGCCGCCGAGATCGAACACCGCGATCAGCCGGCGGCGATCGCTGACCCGGTGGGCGCCGTAGGCCAGGGCCGCGGCGGTCGGCTCGTTGAGGATGCGGACGACGTCGAGGCCGGCGATGGTGCCGGCGTCGCGGGTAGCCTGGCGCTGCTGCTCGTCGAAGTAGGCCGGCACCGTCACCACCGCCCGGGTCACCGGCTCACCGAGCGCGGCCTCGGCCAGCGCGCGCATCCGCCGCAGCACGTGCGACGCGACCTCTTGCGGCGACTTGCCGACGCCGCCGATCCGGACCCAGGCGTCGCCGTTGGGGGCCGACACGATCCGGAACGGTGCGCTGCGCGCGAACGCGACCACGTCCTCGGAGTTGACCTTGCGGCCGACCAGCCGCTTGGCGCCGTAGATGGTGTGGGCGGCGTTGGTGACCGCCTGCCGTCGCGCCGGGATGCCGACCACGACGTCGCCGTTCGCGGTCCAGGCCACGACCGAGGGTGTGACCCGGTCGCCGTCGGGCGAGGCCAGCACCTGCGTCGAGCCGCGCTCGTCGAGCACGGCGACGCACGAGTTGGTCGTGCCCAGGTCGATGCCGATGATACGGGACATCGTTCCTTACTCCTTCTTCCCCATGAGCCGTGACAGCAGGCCCTTGCGCTCGTTGGTGGCCAGCCGCCGCATGTCGGCCAGCTCGCGCGCGGCGCGCTCGTTGGTGGGATCGATCTCGAGCACCGACTCGAAGCGCTGGGCGGCATCGAGCCTGTCGCGCTGGGCCAGCGCCCGCAGGCCCTCGGCCAGCTCGATGCCGGCCCGGGCCTGGCGGTCGGCGGGGTTCTTGCGGCCGTAGATCTTGAACACCGCGAGCGCCTCGTCGTAACGCCCGGACTCGAGCAGGCCCTCGGCGGCGCGGAAGTCGGCCTTGTGCTCGTCGCCGGCGACCGCCATCGTCCCGCCCGGGCGGCGGCCGTCGGTCCGAGCCGGCCCGCTGGTCATCGATGGCATCGCCCGGACCGGGCCGGACGGCAGCAGCTGGACTTCCCCGGGCACCGGCTCGGCGGCGCTGGCCGAGCCGGGCGCGCCCTCGGCCGCGCTCGGCACCAGCGGGATCGCCGGCGGCGCCGTGCTCGCCGGCGGCGGAGTCGTGGCGTACGGCGGCGGGCTCGGCGAGTTCGAGCGCTGCGTGGGCGCGACCCCGAGGGTCGGCCGCGGCGGAATGGTGACCACGTCGGGCCGGGTCGGGACCTTGACCGCGGGGCGCAGGCCGAGCGCCGCCAGCGATCGGGCCCGGGTCGCGTCGTCGCCGAGCTTGCGATAGGCGTCGCGGATGACGATGAAGATCTCGGCCGCGAGCTGGCGGACCTGGGTCGAGGTGTAGCGGGTGAAGCGATCGGGGTGGTAGCGCTTGGTCAGCTCGGCGAACGCGGCTCGCACGGTGGGCGCGTCGGCGTCGTAAGCGATGCCCATGACCTGGAACGGGTTGAGCCGGCGCAGGGCGGCCAGCTCGGCGGTCAGCGCCGCGGTCAGCTCGTCCTCGGCCTTGAGCACGTCCTGACCGTCGTCGACCCCGGCGTCACCGCCGCCGGTCGTCGCCGCCGGCGTGACCCCGGCCTGCTTCTGGGCCGACGCCAGCGCGGTCTCGATCAGCCACAGCGCGCTCTGCGGAAGGGTCGCCAGCTTGATGTCGATGCCGGGGCCGCGCCCGCCGAGGCCGCCGGCCGGCACGTGCTCGACGATCGTGCCGTTGAGGACGATCATCGACTCGGTCGGCAGCGTCAGGTCGATCCGCACCGACGTCCCCACCGGCGGCGGGTTCGACGACTTCAAGAAGATCGCGTGACGCGACAGGTCGCGGCGGTAGATGTTCTGGAGCTGCTGCCACGACCGGCACTGCAGCTTTATGTTGATGGGGGCCTGCGACACCGAGTCCGCCGATTATAGGGACCAGGCTCGCACCGACACAACACCGCAGATTGCCAACTGAAATCCACAGCGGCGGGTTGGCCGCCCTCGGAGCCTCGCAGGGTTGGCCAGAAGCCAACCCTGTGTCATCGATCGATCGGGCCGGCACCGGATTGCCGGACCGATCTCGACATTCAAACCCGGCCCGAGCTGCGCTCGGAGCCTCACCCGGTCGCCAGGCCGGCCAGCAGCAGGCGGTACTGGCCCAGGACCTTGTCGTGGCGGGTCTTGATCCGCTGCAGGTAGCCCTGCTCGCGGGTGCGGATGATCGCGGCCCGGGCCTCCTCCTGGATCTGCCGGACCAGCGGGCGCGAGTCGCCGAACGGCTTGGTGACCAGGCCGACCACGCCGAGATCGGTGGCCCGCGCCGACAGGGTGGGGTCGGCGTAGGCGGTGACCAGGAAGGCGGCGAGCTGCGGGCGGTCCTTGCGCAGGCGGCGGACGACCTCGAGCCCGTCGATTCCGGGCAGCGCCATCGCGACCACCACCAGGTCGAGCGCCTCGCCGCGCTGCGACATGCGATCGGCGTGGGCGGTGGCCTCCTCGCCGGTGGCGAACGCGAAGGTGGTCAGGCCGACCGCCTCGAGCTGGGCCACCAGGTAGTCGCTGGTGGCGCGATCGTCCTCGACGACCATGACCACCGGCGCCCGGCCGTGGTCGAGGTCAGACGCGACCTCGTCGCCGCCGCCGAGCTCGGCCAGCTGCTTCTCGAGATCGATCGAGCGGCGCTCGGTGCGGACCAGGTCGCGGACCAGCTCGTCGACCATGTCGTGGAGCTGATCGAGGGCCCGGCGCTGGAGCAAGGCGCGGGCGCGATCGCGGGCGGCGCGCGACAGGAGCTGGACCGCGGCCTCGAACGAGTCCTGGCCGAGATCGACGACCGCCACCGCCCCGGCCCGGTAGCAGGTGAGGATGGTGCCGGCGGTCGGGCGGGTGGCGATCGCGACCGGCGCGACGTCGGGGAGCTGGCGGACCGCGCCCTCGATCCGGGTGGCGATCGCGCCCGGCAGGGCGTGGCCGTGGTTGGCGTCGTCGACGTCGATGATCAGCAGCGCGCCCGGGCGCTCGGCGATCGCGCGCACCGCCTGGTCGAGCTCGCCCTGCACCGAGGTCTCGACCCCGAGGCCGACCAGCCGGTCGATCAGCTCGCGCAGCATCGAGACGTGGCCGGTGCCGCCGCCGCGGGCCGGGCAGATGACCACCGCCGCGGGCAGCGGCAGCGACGAGGGCGGGGTGGTCGGGGCGGGGCTCACGGGTGTGACTCGTCGAGGATAGCAGGAGAAGGCCCGGGCCCGCCGGCATGAGCCACGGTCCGTGCGCCCCGGTCGAGGTAGGATGCGCGCAATGATCACCCCGGCCACCGCCGACTCGTTGTTCCTGCGCGCCTGCCGCCGCCAGCCGGTGGAGCGCACGCCGATCTGGATGATGCGCCAGGCCGGGCGCTACTTGCCGGCGTACCGCGCGGTCCGGGCCCGGGCCTCGTTCCTCGATCTGTGCCACACGCCCGAGCTGGCCTGCGAGGTCACGCTGCAGCCGATCGCCGAGTACGGCTTCGACGCCGCGATCCTGTTCTCCGACATCCTGATCACGCTGCCGGCGATGGGCCTCGAGATCGCGTTCCCCGACAAGGGCCCGGTCATCGGCAACCCGGTGCGCGACCGGGCCGCGATCGATCGCCTGCGAGTGCCCGACGCCGCGGCCGAACTCGGCTTCGTGCTCGACGCGGTCCGCCTGATCCGGCGCGAGCTGCCGGCGGCGACCCCGCTGATCGGCTTCGCCGGCGCGCCGTTCACGCTGGTGACCTACGCGGTCGAGGGCGGCGGCTCCAAGGAGTACAGCAAGACCAAGGCGCTGCTGTTCGGCGATCCGGTCGGCGCCGACCTCCTGCTCGAGAAGATGGCCGACACCGTCGCCGGCTACCTCATCGCCCAGCTCGAGGCCGGGGCCCAGGCGGTGCAGCTGTTCGATAGCTGGGCCGGGATCTTGGCGCCGGCCGACTTCGAGCGCTTCGCGCTGCGCTGGGCCCGGCACGTGATCGCGAAGGTCCGCGCCCACCCGGCGTCGGCCGGCGCGCCCATCATCTACTTCGTCAACGGCTGCGCGCCGTACCTGGCGAGCTACGCGACCGCCGGCGCCGACGTCCTCGGCGTCGACTGGCGGATCGACCTCGACACCGCGCGGGCCGCGCTCGGCGACGGCGTCGCGCTGCAGGGCAACCTCGATCCGGGGGCGCTGTTCGCGTCGCCCGACGAGCTGCGCCGCCGGGTGATCGGCGTGCTCGATCGCGCCGGGCCGGTCGGCCACATCTTCAACCTCGGGCACGGCGTCCAGCAGGAGACCGATCCCGAGCAGGTGCGGCTCATGGTCGAGACCGTGTGCGAGCACTCGACCCGGCGATGACCGGCGCGCGAGCCCGCCAGGCACGGCTGCTGCTGGCGCTGGCGCTGGCGGCGTGCGGCAACGGCAAGACCGCGTCGCGCCCGGGCCGCGATGGCGGCGACGCCGGGCCGTCGCGGGCGGTGACCAGCGACGGTGACGCGGGCGGGGCCAGCTCGGCCGTGGTCGCGGCCCCGGGCGGGACGATCGCGGTGACCGTGCAATGGCCCGACGCGCCGGCGGCGATGCGGGCCAGCCCGGGCGTGACCGCGTGCGCGACCCAGCGGCCACCGCGCGCGACGATCGGCGCCTTGCACGGCGTCGCCGGGGTGGTGGTGACGATCGAGGACGGCGTCGCGGGGCCACCGCCGCCGGTCGCCGACCCGGTGCGCCTGACCGTGCGGGCGTGCGCGCTGGCGCCGCGGGTCGCGGTGGTGCCGGGCCTGGGCGCGACGCTCGAGCTCCAGAGCCAGGACGACGGCGATCACGCGCTCACGATCACCGAGATCGGCCTGCCGTGGGCCACGGGCGCGGGCGACCAGCCGGCGATCACGACCCGGGCGCGCCTGTCGGGCTGGGGCCACACCGTCGCGCTGCCGCTGCCGACCGTCGGCGCGCGCATGGTGGTCGCCGACGGCGCCGAGGATGCCGCCTACGTCGTGGTCACCGCCGGGCCGTACGCCGTGGTCACCGCCGCCGACGGCACCGCCGCGCTGGCCCAGGTGCCGGCCGGGACCTACACGGTCCTGGCGTGGTTGCCGCCGGCCGGCGATCAGGCGCCGATGATCGTGCGCGGCCAGGCCACGGTCGTCGCCGGCGACCGGGTCGAACTCACCCTGCGGCTGGGCTCGTGATCGTCCCGGTCGCGATCGAGGACGCGCTGTGGGCCGCGGCTCGCCGACGGCTGCCGCCCGAGGTGTGCGGCGGACCGGCCCTGACCGCGGCGGTGATCGAGCGGTCGCGGCGCTACACCAGCGAGCGCGAGCGGCTGGTCGCGCCGACCACCGGCCGGGCCGCGGCCGCCGACCTCGCGGCCCGCGCGCTGTTCTTCACCATCGCCGACGCCTGCAAGCCGTGGCTGCCGCTGACCGAGCTGTGCGGCGGCGCGCTGCCGGCCCCCGCCGGCTTCCTGGCCGGCGACCGGCTGCGGGTGCTCGATGTCGGCGCCGGCTGCGGCGCGATGACGCTCGGCCTCCTGACCTTCCTCGCCGCCCACGGCCGACGGCCGGCGCTGCGGGTCACGCTGGTCGATCGCGACGACGCCGCGCTGGCGATCGCCGCCGACGCGATCACCGCGGTCGGGCGTGGGCTCGGCCTCGAGGTCGCGCTCGACGTCCGCGCCGGCGACGTCGCGGCGCTGCCCGGCGGCGGCCACGACCTCGTGCTGGCCGGCTCGGTGCTCAACGAGCTCGACGGCGCGCGGGCCCGGACCGCGACCGAGGCGATGCTGGCCGCGACCGCCGCCGCCGGGGTGGTGCTCATCGTCGAGCCGGCGCTGCGGGTCACCAGCCGCGCGCTGCACCAGCTCCGCGACGGCCTGATCGGCGACGGCCGCGCCACGGTGCTGGCGCCCTGCACCCGGCGCGGCGCGCCCTGTCCGGCGCTGGCCGACGAGCGCGACTGGTGCCACGACCACCGGCCGCTGGCGCTGCCGCCGCGCGCCCACCAGCTGGCCCAGGTCACCGGCCTGCGCGATGGCGACCTCAAGCTCGCCTACCTCGCGCTCGCCAACCCCGCGGCCGCCCCGCCGGCGAGCGACGCGGTCCGGGTCGTCGACGATCCCCGGGCCGAGAAGGGCAAGCACCAGCTGGTCGCGTGCGGCGAAAACGGCTGGGTCGCGCTGCGCCGGCTGCGGCGCCACCGGACCGCCGACAACCGCGAGCTCGAGCGGGCGCGGCGCGGCGACCTCTTGACGATCGCGCCGTGGCCGGCCGACGGCGAGGTCACCGCCGACCACGCGGTGACCCGGACCAGCGTCGCCGAGTAACGGTCACCCGCACCGACCTGGCCTGAACCACGGTCGCGCGAACCCTTCCGCCGGCCGATGGCTCCGACCGGGCATGTCCATGGAACTCACGATCACGCTCGCGGGCGGGGCCCGGGTCGACGCCGCCGCGCAGGGGTTCACCATCCACACCGATCAGCCGGCGACGGCGGGCGGCGACGGCAGCGCGCCGGATCCGTTCACGCTGTTCCTGGCCTCGATCGGCACCTGCGCGGGCTTCTACGTCGGCAGCTTCTGTCGCACCCGGGGCATCCCGACCGCGGGCATCCGGCTGGTGCAGCAGGTCATCGACGATCCCGCGACCCGGCGCCCGCGCGACATCAAGCTGCAGATCTACCTGCCCGCGAGCTTCCCCGCCGAGTACCGCGACGCCGTCGTGCGCGCGGCCGGGACCTGCAAGGTCAAGAAGGTGCTGGCCGATCCGCCGGCCTTCGAGATCACGGCGATCGTCGACGGCGTCGGCGCGGTCGCAGCCAGCCAGGGAGCCTGTACCGCATTGCCTGGACCGCGAGCGGTCGAAGGCTGACCCCGTACCTCCACGCGAGACCCCGAACGCCCAGCGTCATGGTTGATCGCTCACCGAGGCTCGCTAGTTGACCGCGACCGAGCCCTTGCCCGAGCGGTACGACGGGTCGCCGTCCCAGCCGTCCCAGCGCGTGCTCGAGTAGCTCGGGCGCAGGGTCTGGTCGGCGAGGTAGCGCCGTCGCGGGCGATCGTGATCCCGACGCGCGCCGGCGCCGGCGATCATGATGGGGCACGTGCCGGCAATCCTGACCATCGGCTTACCGCGGGCGCGCGCGACCGCCGCCATGCTGCAGCGATGCAGCGCCTGTTTCAGCTCGCGGCCGTGACCCTGGCCCTGGTCGTCCTCGGCTTCCTCTCATGTCGCGCCCAGCCGTCGGCGTCGCCCGCGCCCGCGCCCGCGAACCCCGCGGCCGCCGCGGTCGACGCCGGCACCACCGACGCGCCGGTCCGGACCGCGCCCCCCGACGTCTACCTGCCGGCCAGCAAGTGGGGCGGCATGTTCCTCGAGGATCAGCAGGCGCCCCGGTGATCGCCGCCGCGATCGACACCGTCGCGATCATGGTCGCGAGCCTGGTCGTGCTGGCGCTCATGTTCGTGCCGCTCGAGCGCGCGTTCAACGCCCGGCCCGGCCAGCGCATCTGGCGGACCGACAGCGCCGTCGACCTCGCGTTCTTCGCCGGCCAGTACCTGGTGTGGAGCGCGCTGGCCCTGACCGCGCTGGCCGCCCTGCGCGGGCACGTCGACGACCTCGTGCCGCCGGCGTGGCGGACCGGGGTCGCCACCCTGCCGCTCGCGGCCCAGGTCGCGCTCGCGGTGATCGCCGGCGACCTCCTGGTCTACGCCTGGCACCGAGCCTGCCACGCGGTGCCGCTGCTGTGGCGCTTCCACGCCGTCCACCACACCACCGCGTCGCTCGACTGGCTGGCCGCCCACCGCGAGCATCCGCTCGACGGCGTCACCTCCCAGCTGGTCCAGAACCTGCCGGCGATGGTGCTTGCGCTGTCCTTGCGCGAGGTCGGCGCGCTGGTCGTGCTGCGCGGGGCCTGGGCGACGTTCATCCACTCCAACGTCCGGCTCGAGGTCGGTTGGCTGCGGTTCGTCCTCGGCGCCCCCGCGCTGCACCACCACCACCACGCCCGCGGGGTCGCGACCACCGCCAACTACGCGAACCTCGCACCCTGGATCGACGTCGTGTTCGGCACCTACCACCGCCCGCGCGGGCCCGAGACCTACCCGCTCGGCGTCGACGAGCCGGCGCCGCGCGGCTACCTCGCCCTCCTGGCCTGGCCCTTCCGGCGCCGGCCCCCGGTGACCGCGATTCTGCCCTGACCCACGCCCAGCGAGCCTTGGCGAGCGATCAACCATGACGCTGGGTATGCGGGTCACGCGGGGAGGTCCGGGGTCTGCCTTCCTCCTCCTTCCTGCCAGGCAAGCCAGGGTGGTCAGGAAGCAGCTCACGATCTTCGCCGGTTCTCGCGGCCTGCGACCGTATGTGGCGCCCGGGGTGATCGCCAGGAGGCCTCGGTAGGCTACGGTGTTGCCCCCCGTGGCTCGTGCTCCCATTCCAACCGTCCGTGATGGTGACGGCCGCGGCCTGGCCTCGCGCACCGCGCGCTGGTTCTCGGCCACGACCATCATGAAGGCCCAGAGCTACGCCGACGACGGCGAGGTCAAGATCGTCGAGCTGGCCGAGCGGACCGTGGTCGCGCGGGTCCAGGGCTCGTCGTGGCGGCCGTACACGGTCAACGTCGCCGCGCCGGTGACCGCGCCGGGCGTGCTGCGCTGCGCGTGCTCGTGTCCGGACGGCCGCCACCGCGAGGCATGCAAGCACGTCTACGCGACCTTGCTGGTGCTCGACCGGCGCGGGCTCGACCTCGGGCTCGAGGGCGCGCGGGCCCGGGTCGAGACCGGCCCGTCGTGGGTGCCGCCCCCCGAGCGATCGATCGACCACTGGGACGAGATCGTCGACGTCACGATCGGCGCCGAGGAGGCGGTGGCGCTGCTCGGCCGGCGCGACCGCTGGCTGACCGGGCAGCAGGTGCGCGAGCGCGACCGGCTCGACGAGCAGCGGGCGGAGCGGGCGCGGCTCGAAGCGCGCGGCCAGCCGGCGGGGCCGACGCCGTCCGCCGCGGCGGTGCCGACCGGCGGCCCGCCGACGTCGTGGGCCGACCGCCTGCGCTGGCTCGACCCGGGCGTCGAGGCGCGGTCGGCGCCGGTCGTCGACGTCACGTTCGAGTACGCCCTCACCGCCCACCCGCCGGTCGACGCCAGCGGGGCGCCGCGGCCGGTGCCGCCCCAGCTCGAGCTGTCGTTCCACCAGCGCGCGCGCAAAAAGGACGGGACCCCGGGCCGGCGCGATCTGCACCTGCTCAAGCTCGACGGCAGCGATCCGGCGCCGGAGCCCGGCGATCGCGAGGCGATGGCGGCCCTGGCGCTCGGCATCCCGGTCAGCCCGCTCGGCGGCTACGGCGGCTCGCTCGACCACCCCGGGCTGTCGCGCCTCGGCTACGTCGGGGTCCGGATCGCGCCCGCGCTGCTCGATCGCATCCTGCCGGTGCTCGCGGCCACCGGTCGGCTGGGCTGGATCGAGCCCGTCGACAGCGGGCGGGTGCCGGCGCTGCGGCCGCTGCGCTGGGATGGCGACGTGCCGTTCCTGCTGACCGTGACGGTCGACGCGGTGGCGTCCGGGCTCGCGGTCTCGGCGCTGGTCGTGCGCGGCGGCGAGCGGGTGCCGCTGGCGGCGCTGGCGCCGCTGTTCGGCGCTGGCTGCGCGGCGATCGGCGACCGGCTGATCCGCATCGAGCACGGCGACGATCTGGCGCGGTGGTGGGCCACGGCCGGGTGGGAGCCGCTGCACGTGCCGGCCGGGCAGATCGGTCGGTTCGTCGAGCAGTTCGCGGGCGTCGCCCGGCTGCCTGCGGTCGAGCTCGATCCCGCGACCGGCTGGTCGGTGGCCGCGACCCTGCCGGCGCGCCACCTCGAGCTCGAGCCCGCGGCCGGCGGCGACTACGTCGGCCGGATCGCGCTGCGCTACGGCGCGGGTCGCCGCGTCGCGCTGGCGCCCGGCGGCTTCGTCGTAGATCCGGTCCTGCAGGTGCTGCACCCGGTCGATCGCGCGACCGAGCGCCAGTGCGTGGAGGAGCTGCGAGTGCGCCTGCCGCGCTGGGCGCCGGCGGGCCAGGACGTCGTGGTGGCGGCCGCAGAGCTGGCCGAGGTGATCCCGGCGCTCGAGGCGGCCGGCTGGCAGGTCTGGCTGCGCAGCCAGCGGCTGCGGGCTGGCGGCCGGCTCAAGGCCAGCGTCACCTCCGGCATCGACTGGTTCGACGTCACCGTCGGTGGCGCGATCGCCGACATCCCGGTCGACGCGCTGGCGCTGATCGAGGCGCTGCGGGCCGGCCGCAACCTGGTCCGGCTGCGCGACGGCAGCCACGGCGTGCTGTCGGCCGACTGGATCGAGCAGCACCGCGCGCTGGCCGAGCAGGGCGCCGCGGTCGACGGTCAGATCCGGGTGCCGCGCAACCGGGCGCTGGTGCTCGAGCTCCTGCTCGAGGGCCTGCCCGACGTCGAGCGCGACCAGTCGTTCCGGCGGCTGCGCGATCGGCTGGAGGGGTTCGCCGGGGTCGAGCCCGAGGCCGAGCCGCGCGGCTTCGAAGGCGAGCTGCGGCCGTACCAGCGCGAGGGCCTGGGCTGGCTGGCGTTCCTGCGCGACCTCGGCTTCGGCGGCTGCCTCGCCGATGACATGGGCCTGGGCAAGACCGTGCAGGTGCTGGCCGCGATCGTCGCGACCCGGCGTAGCCGCGGGACCAAGCGCCCGACCCTGGTGGTCGCGCCCAAGGGCGTGGTCTGGAACTGGCTCGACGAGGCCGCCCGGTTCGCGCCCAAGCTCAAGGTGATGGAGTACGCGGGGCCCGACCGCAAGGTGCGGCTGGCCGAGCTCGACCGCGCCGATCTGGTGGTGACCAGCTACGCGACCATGCGGCTCGACATCGCCGAGCTGTCGGAGCGGTCGTTCGAGTACGTGGTGCTCGACGAGGCCCAGGCGATCAAGAACCCCGACTCGCAGCTGGCCAAGGCGGCGCGCCTGCTCAAGGGCGAGCACCGGCTGGCGCTGACCGGCACCCCGGTCGAGAACCACCTCGGCGACCTGGCGTCGATCTTCGAGTTCCTCAACCCCGGGATGCTCGACGGCGTCGCCGCGCTGCGCCGGCTCGGCAGCCGGTTGCCGCCGGAGGCCGGTGAGCTGGCGCCGCTGGCCCGCGCGCTGCGGCCGTTCATGTTGCGGCGGACCAAGGCCCAGGTGTTGCCCGACCTGCCGGCGCGGTCCGAGCAGGTCCTGAAGGTGCGGCTCGAGGGCGCGCAGCGGAAGTTCTACGACCAGCTCCGGCTCGGCTACCAGGCGTCGTTGCTGGCCCAGGTCGAGCGCGACGGCATGGCGCGGTCGACGATGCACGTGCTCGAGGCGCTGCTGCGCCTGCGCCAGGCCGCGTGCGCGCCCGAGCTGGTAGCGGCCGAGCGGGCCAAGGACGGCAGCGCCAAGCTCGATCTCCTGCTCGAGCAGCTGGTCGAGGTCTGCGCCGAGGGCCAGAAGGTCCTGGTGTTCTCGCAGTTCACCTCGTTCCTCGCGCTGGTCAAGGCGCGGCTCGACGAGGCCGGCCTGGTCTACGAGTACCTCGACGGCTCGACCCGCGATCGCAAGGCTCGGGTCATGCGGTTCCAGAACGATCCGGCCTGTCAGATCTTCGTGATCAGCCTCAAGGCCGGCGGCACCGGCCTCAACCTGACCGCGGCCAGCTACGTCTACCTGCTCGATCCGTGGTGGAACCCGGCGGTCGAGGCCCAGGCCATCGATCGCTCGCACCGGCTCGGCCAGACCCGCGCGGTCACCGCCTACCGGCTGATCGCCGAGGACACGGTCGAGGACAAGATCCTCGAGCTGCAGCACCACAAGAAGCAGCTGCTCGAGGGCCTGTTCGCCGAGGACGCCGGCCGCCTGTCGTCGCTGACCGCCGCCGATCTGGCGCTCCTGCTCGCGCCGTAGCGCGGGAGGGCTCAGCCCGACTGACACCGTCACCCGACCGCGCCACAGGCTGATGCGGTCGAACATCTGACCGCCGCGCGGGCCGCCGGCTGGGCCCACGCGCCGTGAGCCCTCGCGGTCGGCGGGTGGCCGGATTCCGGCCACGATGTCCGGCTGCCGGACGCGGGTGGCCGGCTGCCGGACGGGGCGCGCGGGGCAGGGGCGCAAGTAGGCGAGGTCGCTGAGGGGGCGAGCTGGCCCGCGGCTTGCTGTAGGTCGGGTCATGAACAAGACAGCGGCGTGGATGGTGGTCGGGTGGGTGGCGGCGTGGGCGGTCGTGGGGGTCGCGGAGGCGCAGGCCGGTGAGGTCTGTGTGCCTCCGCGACTGGTGGTGGTGCTCGATCGCTCGAGCTCGATGCGCGGGCCGCTCGATGACGCCGACAAGTGGTCGGTCGCGACCGGGGCCCTCGCGCAGGTCCTCGACGTCTACCAGGACACGATCGACGTCGGCCTGATGACCTTCCCGCAGCCGCGCGCGTGCGGGCCGGGGCGGATCGACGTCGCGCCGGGACCGCACCAGCGCGACGCGATCCTGAGATCGCTGGCCGAGCCGCCGCCGGCGGCCGGCAACTGGACACCGCTGGGCGAGACGTTGCTGGCGGCCGCGACCGATCCGCTGGTGATCGAGGCCGATCCGCGGGCCCGGACCTACGTCGCGGTGGTCACCGATGGCTTCCAGTGGTGCGCGCCCTACGATCCGGCGGCGCGCGGCCTGCCGGTCCTCGGCGTGCGGGCGCTGGCCGCCGCCAACGTGCCGACGTTCGTGGTCGGGCTCAGCGGCGGCGTCGACGAGGACACGCTCGCGGCGATGGCGATCGCGGCCGGCACGGCGCGCCCCGGCTGCGATCCGGCGGCCGGGATGACCGCCGGGTGCTACTACCAGGCCGACGACGCCGGCGCGCTCCTGGCCGCGCTGATGGACATCGCCCGGTTGACCTCGGCCGAGCAGTGCAACGGCATCGACGACGACTGCGACGGGCTGATCGACGAGGGCGTCTGTGACCCGCCGCCGGCGGCGACCGTCGATGCCGGCAGCGCGGACGCCGGCGAGATCGACGGCGTGCCGGCGGCCGGCTGTGGCTGCGCGACCGGCCAGGGCGGCGGCGGCGGCGCCAGCGGCACGATCGTCGTGCTGCTCGCGATCGCGTTCGCGGGCGGTCGATCGCGCCGGCAGCCGACGCTGCGCGCGGATCACCGTCGACGATCAGGCGGGGTCGGCGAGCTCGTCGTCGTCGAGCGGCTCGCCGGGGACCTCGGCCGGTGGCGCGGTGAGCCGGGCGGCGTCGGCGACCTCGATCGTGAAGCCGCGGTAGTCGCGGCGAGCGCCGAGACGGGCGAGGCGGGCGGCGAGCGGTGACGTCATGGCCGGGATGCCATCGATGGTCTCGATCGCGAGCGAGCGGCGGCGGGTCGTGCGCGCCACCGCGACCAGGCCCTGCTCGAGCGCGCGCTCCAGCGCCGGCTCGCCGAGGCCGGCGAACGTGATGAGGCGCTTGCCGCGGGGCTCGACCACCAGCGCGCAGGTGCCGCCGAGCATGACCACCAGCGCCCCCGCCCGTCGCGCTGGGCGGGCACCGGCGTCGGTCGTCGGCGGCCAGGGCAGGACCGCGCCCCACGGGCTCGCCGGATCGACCGCGGCCAGCACGGTCAGATCGTCGGCGTCGCGCTCGGCCCGCAGGCGATCGACCGCGCCCGGCCAGGCGAACTGGCTGCCGACCAGGCCGTCGACGAAGTGGCCGCGCCGGGCCTTGCCGGCGTCCTCCATCGCGCGCAGCACGTCGGCGACCGAGCCGAAGCCGCCGGCCAGCTCGTCGGCGGCGGCGGCCTCGCGCCCGACCACGCCCCAGCGATCGAGCAGCGCGGTGGCCCGGGCGTGGGCGATCGCGGTCGGCGACGGCGGGGCGGCCGGACTCGAGGCCGCGACCATCGGCGCCACCAGCGACCAGCGCCCGCCGAACGACGCGGTCGGGTTGACCCGGCGGCTCGGGGGCGCGCCCAGGCTGCGCAGCGGCGCGAACGTGTCGTTGGTGATCCGCCCGGCCCAGGCCAGGTCCCACAGCGCGGCCTTCACCGCGGCCCGATCGCCGTGCGCGCGCACCGCGGCCTCGATCGCCAGCAGGAAGCTGGCCCCGGCGTGGCCGAGGTGAAGGGCGATCGCGCGATGCAGCGGCGCCTCGACCTCTTCGGATGGAGCCACGTCGAGCAGGGCCGCGGCCCGATCGCGGCGGTAGAGCGCGATTCGTCCGTCGCGCGCGCCGAGCGAACCGCGGCCGACCCAGACGACCTCGCCCATCGCGCCCAGCTCGTCGAGCATGCGGGGCGCGAAGTCGGCGACCCGCGCCGGCAGGATGCGGGCCTCGAGCTCGGCGAACGACACCGCGACGCCCTCGAGCCGGACGATCGCCTCGCGCAGCGCGGTCAATCCTCGCCGGCCCTCGCCGACCCCGTGCCAGCGTGCGAGGAACCGGGCGTAGGTCGCGGGCGCGACCGCGCTGACCTCGCGCCGCAGCTCGACCAGGGTCCGGCGCCGCAGCCGGCGAAGGACCTCGGCGTCGCAGTGCTCGAGGCCGAGCCCGCCCGGCCGCAGCTCGCCGGTGACCACGGTGCCGCGATCGACCAGCGCGGCCAGCGCGAGCGCGGCCTGGGCCGGCGGCAGCCCGAAGCGCGCGGCCAGCTCGTCGGCAGTGAACGGGCCGTGGCAGCGGGCGAAACGCGCGACCAGGCTGACGATCGAGTCAGCGGCCTGAAGATCCGTCGAAGCATGCCGGCTGCGGCTTGGTCCGCTGGTCTGAAGGAGCGAGTCTGCGAGCGACGATTCTGTACAGGCGCGGCCGGCCCAGCCGGCAAGCCGATCGACAAGAGGTGTCGAGGCCTTGATCGACACCTCTTGCGCCAGCAGCGCCGGCGGCAGCCCGGCCGGCAGCGCGACCCCGAGCCCGTCGCGGTAGCGCGCGGCGTCCTCGACCGCGATCCACCGGCGGGCCCCGGCCAGCTCGATCGCGACCACCCGCCCGGCCGCCGCCAGCTCATCGAGCCACGGGCCGGTGGCGGTGGTGCGCGCGATCAGCTCGTCCTTGCTGAGGTCGCCGATGCGCAGCAGCAGATCGTGGACCGCGTCGGGGTGGCGGGCCTGGCGATCGGGTGCCAGCCCCTGCAGCTCGGCAAGGACGGCGGCCATGACGTCGGGATCGAGCAGGCTGCGCCGTTCGCCCTCGCCCATCAGCTCGCGCAGGAGCCCGCGATCGAGCCCGAGGGCCTGGGCCCGTCGCTCGGCGGGCGGCGCGTCGCCCTCGTACAGGTAGCTGGCGACGTGATCGAACACCAGCGAGCGCGCGAACGGCGACGCGGCCGCGGTGGTGACGCCGTGGATGCGCAGCTCGCCGGTCCGCACGGCCCGCAAGGTCTCGACCAGCGCCGGCACGTCGAACACGTCCTTCAGGCACTCGCGGTAGGTCTCGAGGACGATCGGGAACTCCGGGTAGCGCAGCGCGACCGCGAGCAGCTGCTGGGCCCGCAGCCGCTGGGCCCACAAGGGCGTGCGCATGCCGGGGCGGCGGCGCGGCAGGAGCAGGGCGCGCGCCGCGTTCTCGCGGAAGTGGCCGGCGAACACCGCCGACCGCGCCAGCTCGGCGATCAAGACGTCCTCGACGACGTCGGGATCGGGGAACAGCGCGTCGTCGCCAGGCACGTCGTCGCCGTCGGCCAGCCGGAACGCGATGCCGTCGTCGTTGGTGGTCGGCTGGATCGGATAACCCAGCCGGTCCTCGAGTTGGCGCTGGAGGACCAGGGCCCACGGTGCGTGGACCCGGGCGCCGAGCGGCGTGAGGATGCACACCCGCCAGTCGCCGACCTCGTCGCGGAAGCGCTCGACCGTGATCACGCGGTCGGTCGGCACGCCGCCAGCCGCCGCCCGTTGATCGGCGACGTAGGCCACCAGGTTGCGCGCCGCCAGCGGATCGAGCGCGTGGTCCCGGGCCAGGGTCACGACCAGCAGGTCGACGTCGCCGCCGACCACCGCGTCGTCGATGGTGCGGACCAGGGCGCCGACCGCGCGGCCCAGCTCGATCGGCCGGCCCGGGCCCTCGCCTCGCCAGAACGGCATCTTGCCGGCCTCGCCCGGCGCCGGGCTGACGATCACCCGATCGCGGGTGATCTCGACGATCCGCCAGGTCGAGGCGCCGAGCACGAAGGTCTCGCCGGCCCGGCTCTCGTACACCATCTCCTCGTCGAGCTCGCCGATGCGCGGTCCGCCGGCGCCGAGGTGGACTGCGTACAGCCCGCGATCCGGAATGGTGCCGGCGTTGACGACCGACAGCAGCCGCGCGCCGCGCCGGGCGGTGACGACGTCGGTGTGGCGGTCCCAGGTCAGGCGCGGCCGCAGCTCGGCCAGCGAGCCCCCGAGATATGGCTCAGGAACAGCCGACGTTCCTCGGCGGGTGTTCCGATCGACGAGAGGTCGTGGGCTGCTCACGACCTCGGACGGGTACTTGCCCGACAGCATGTCGAGCACCGCGGTCAGCGCCGGCCGGCCGAGCGCGGCGTAGCCCGAGGCGCGCCGGATCACCCGCTCGAGCGCGTCGACGGTCCACGCCTCGACGCCGCACATCGCGACCAGTTGCTGGGCCAGGACGTCGAGGCACTGCTCGGGCGGATGGACCGGCTCGACCTCGCCGCGGAGCATGCCGCCCGCCACCGCCGCCGCCTCGAGCAGGTCGCCGCGGAACTTCGGCACGATCCGCCCGCGCGGCGTGCCGCCGACGTGGTGGCCGGCCCGGCCGATCCGCTGCAGGCCACGCGCGACCCCGCCCGGCGACTCGAGCTGGATCACCAGATCGACGGTGCCCATGTCGATGCCGAGCTCGAGCGAGCTGGTCGCGGTGATCGCGCGGAGCCGCCCGGCCTTGAGCGCGGCCTCGATCTGCTCGCGCTCGTGGCGCGCGACCGAGCCGTGGTGGGCGCGGACCAGGTCGGGATCGGCGACCACGCCGGCGCCGGTGCTCGCCGCCAGCTCCGACAGCGCCTGGGCCAGGCGCTCGGCCATGCGCCGGCTGTTGACGAAGATGATCGTCGTGCGGTGGGCCAGGATCAGCTCGAGCAGGCGCGGGTAGATGCTCGGCCACAGGCTCTGCTGCTCGCTCGGCGGCTGGCGCGCGTCGGCGTCGCCGCTGGCCGGCGGGCGCGGTGGTGCGGCCATGTCGGCCACCGGCACCACCACCTCCAGGTCGAGCCGCGGTCGCTGGCCGGTGTCGACCACGGTCACCGGCCGATCGCCGCCGAGGTAGCGCGCGACCACTGCGAGCGGTCGCTGGGTCGCCGACAGCCCGATGCGCTGCGGGTCGCGGCCGCCGGCGCCGGTGCACAGCGCGGTCAGGCGCTCGAGCGACAGCGCGAGGTGGGCACCGCGCTTGCCCGGGGCCAGCGCGTGGATCTCGTCGACGATCACGGTCTCGGCGGTGACCAGCGCCGCCCGCGCCCGCGATCCGAGCAACAGGTACAGCGACTCTGGCGTGGTGATCAGCAGCTCGCCCGGATCGCGCAGCTGACGCCGGCGATCGGCGGCCGGGGTGTCGCCGGTGCGGACGTCGATCCGCACCCGCGGCGCCGGCAGGCCCAGGCGCGTCGCCACCGCCGCCAGCTCGGCCAGCGGCCCGGTCAGGTTGCGTTCGACATCGTACGCGAGGGCCTTGAGCGGCGACACGTAGATCACGCGGTAGCCCGGCGCCCGCCCTGCACTCGCACCGGCCAGGCGATCGAGGCACCACAGGAACGCGGCCAGGGTCTTGCCGCTGCCGGTCGGCGCCAGCATCAGCGTGTGCGCGCCGCCGGCGATCGCCGCCCAGCCCTCGGCCTGGACCGGGGTCGGCTCGCCGAACCGCTCGCCGAACCAGGTCCGGGTCATCAGGCTCATCTGCGCAAGCGCCGACATGGCGGCCAGCCTACCGTCTTCTTCGTAGGCCCATGCGGCCCTGATCACGCGTGCTACGATCGCCACCGCGATGGAGTCTGCGAAGCCAGTCGAGCTGAGCGCCGAGCAGTCGCGGCAGTTCTGGCAAGGTGTCGCCTTTGCCGAGAGGTTTTTCATGGGACTCGACGAGGTGCACGCGGCGATGCAGCGGTTGTGCGCGACGCTCGAGCTCGATGGCATCCCGTACGCCGTGGTCGGCGCGATGGCCCTCAACGCCCACGGCTACCGCCGGGTGACGACCGATGTCGACGTCCTGCTCACCCGCGAGGGACTCGCGGCCTTCAAGGCTCGACACCTCGGCCGGGGCTGGGTCGAGCGCTTTCCGGGCTCGAAGGGCATGCGCGACACCGAGTCCAACGTGAAGATCGATGTCCTCATCACCGGCGATTACCCCGGCGACGGCAAGCCCAAGGCCGTCAGCTTCCCTGATCCCACGGTCGCGGTCCGCGGCGATGGCGTGATGGTCCTGCCGGTCGAGCGGCTGGTCGAACTCAAGCTCGCCTCGGGGCTGACCAACGCCGATCGCCTGAAGGACCTCGCCGACGTCCAGGAACTCATCCGCGCCGCCAGGCTTCCACTCGAGCTCGGCGATCAGCTCGATCGTTCCGTTCGCTCCAAGTACGTCGAGATCTGGCACGCGACCAAGACGGATCGCGACGACGAATACTGATCGGTTGGCGCGCTGGCTGCGTGGGGACAGTCGCGGGCGCGCGCAGCCGCGACTATGCTCGCGCCTCCAACCAAGGGGGCACGATGAGCACGAGTGGAGTGAGGTCGAGGTTCGTCTCGCTGCTGGCAGCGAGCGGCGGTCAGGTCACGAAGTCCGCGTACGAGGCGCTGGTCGAGTACGCCCGCGAGCGCGGCCTGACCGCCGGCGAGCTCAAGGCGCTCTTGCAGCCGGCCAGCTATCTCGAAGCCAGCCCGGGGTTGCGGGCGCGTGGGGTCCGGCTCGAGGACGTCCGGCTCGACGCCGGAGCCTGGGCCGTGGCGGAGGAGCTCGGCACGCAGTTCGCGATCGCGCCGCTGTTCGAGCGCCTGCCCAACGCGCGTCCGACCGCGCCGACCGCGCCGACCGCGCCGACCGCGCCGGCGCCGGTCGCGGTCGTCGCCGGCACCGCGCTGCCGCCGATCGCCGAGTGGAAGGTCGAGACCCCGGGCGCGACCCTCACCTTCACCAGCCCGGTCGGCGGCGTCCACCACCCGGCGGTGATCTTCGACATGCCGACCTACACCGATCCGGCGCCGCGTGACGTCCTCGCTGCGCAGGGCCCCGCGGTCGCCGCCGCGACCACCGTCGCCGCCGTGCTGGCCGCGGCCCAGGCCACGCTCGCCGCCGAGGCCGCGTACTTCGCCGCCGACGACGTCGCGGTCCGCGGCAAGAACCACCGCTACGGCCTCCAGGATCTGCGCCGGTTCGGGTTCTTCGCCGCTCTGGCCAAGGCCGCCGCCGCGGCGCCGCTGGCGGCCGCCGAACGAGCCGCGTTGCCGGCGGCGCTGGCCGACGCCAAGGAGCGCCTGCTGTGCGACCGCGACTACAAGATGGAGGTCGGCTCGCACACCAACTACTGGCCGTACTGGCGCAACTACCGCGGCGCGCTCGAGAAGGCGCTGGCCCAGACCGCGCCGGCCACCGACGAGCGGTGGCAGCTCAAGAACCGGCTCGAGGGCATCTACGATCACAAGACCGTGCTCGGCTACCGCCGCGCCGTCGACGAGAAGGACGCCGAGGTCACCACCGGCCAGGCGCTGGTCCACCGCCGGCCCTACGGCGACGACGACGGCCACCGGGTGTCCCTGGCCCAGGGCAGCTTCCCGACCGCGCCGAGCTACGAGCTCCTGACCCTGCGCGACGGCACGCCGGTCTACCGCGACGGCGACGGCGTGTACCGCGATGACGGCGTCCGGACCACGCTGACCGCCGCCGAGGCCGCGACCGTCACCGCCCGCGCGGTCCCGACCGCCGAGCTGGGCCTGCGGCCGCTGCGCGACGGCGAACCGGCCCGGCCCGGCATCTCGTTCGACTGGAATCGCGACGGCGTCATCGACATCGCGCCGATCGACATCGGCTGGTGGGGCCACTGCCACAACGAGTCGCCGCTCAACGCGATGGGCGTCGACCCCACGCGCGGCGTCGAGCTGTACCGCGCCGACCCGGCGGTGCCGGCGACCCACGCGCTCCAGCGCTTCACCGCCGAGGACATCTGGGACGCGTGCGGCGCGCTGGCCTCCGATCACGAGGGCGGCTACCTCGCGAAGGACACCTTCCAGTGGCGGCCGGTCGACGTCGAGCGCACCCGCTTCGTCGGCAGCCGCAACGATGGCGGCCACTGGGTCGAGTTCGAGCTGGCCCGACCCGGCGCGCGCCGGGTCCGGATCGACGCCGAGGTCACCGAGCTGTGGCACAAGTCCGATCCGACCGCGATGTACCCCGACCCCGCCGCCCGCTTCCGCCGCGACCTGCCTGACGACGACGGCGGGTTCGCGGTCAACCCCGACTGGGTGGCCGCCGACGTCCGCGACGACGACGAGATCACGGTCGACGGCCTCGGCCGACGGGTGACCCTGCGGACCACGTTCATCACCTTCGACGCCCGCGGCGACCGCTACCAGGCCAAGGAGAACCTGCGCCTCGATCCGAGCAGCGACACGTTCATCAAGCTGGCCGACGAGATCCTGCAGGCGCTGCCGACCGGCGGCGGCCGGGTCGCGGAGCACTGGTACAACGCCAAGCGCGGCGCGTACTATCAGGTCACCGCCGAGGTCAAGGCCGGCAGCGACGGCGGCCGCCACGAGACCGCGCGCACCGAGATCGCGCCGGTGTCGGCGGTCCGGCTACGCCAGGAGACCGTCTACGACTCGGTGATCGACATCCACGACTTCATCACCCGCAACATGGGCATGCCGTTCACCTGCGACACGGCGTCGGGCCTGGCGGTGTGGAACTACCCGGTCGACGAGCTGCGGATCGATCGGGTGCGCCGGGTCGAGCGGGTCGAGGACGGCGCCCCGGTCAGCTACACCAGCTACCGCCTGCGGTACCACACGATGGGCGGCCCGACCGGCGACGCCCGCTACATCATCCGCAGCGACGCGGGCGGCAACATGGTCCGCGCGGTCGCCGACGATCCGATGCCGGACTTCGCGTTCCGCAACGAGCACTGGGTGTGCGCGCCGGCCGCCGCCGACGACCACGGCACGCCGGCCTACAACTCCGCCGCGCTCGAGGGCGGCTACCTGCTCGACAAGGCCGGGGCCAAGGTGATCGGCGGGCTGTGGCGCCGGCTGGCGACCCTGGTCTACGCGTCGCTGTCGGCCGGGCCGGGCACCGAGCCGGTGCGGCTGTTCGAGACCCACGACGGCGAGCTGCGCCGGTTCGCCGACGTGGCCAGCTTCCAGGCGGCGATCGCCGCCGATCGTCCGTCTACCGTGGTGTAGCCAAGGCTCGCGCGGCTGGCCGGACCCGTGCGGCCATCGGCCGGTGTATCGTCGACGGCAGATGCGCCCCGTGTCGTCCGCGCTCCTCGTCGCGTCCTGCCTCGCCGGCCTCGCCCTCGGGGTCACCGGCGCCGGCTGCGTCACCACCGCCGGCCGGTTTCCCGCCGACGTCCAGGCCGCGCTCGCCCACACCTCGATGCGGCGGCTCGAGACCGATCGGCTGGTGATCTTCTACCCGGCCAGCCGCAAGGACCTCGCCGGTCGCCTGGCCGATCATCTCGAGCGCTGCGCCGACGTCCTGACCGCGAGCGCGCGCATCGACAACCGCCACAGCCACGAGAAGATGTTCATCGTGGTGCCCGAGGCGCCGTTCAACAACGCCTACGTGCTGCCGCCGATCGCTGCCCTGCAGGACACCGCCGTCATCCCGGCCGGCAACACCCTCGACTTCACCACCGAGTTCGGCCTGCCGCCGGATCCGGCGTCGATCGGCTGCCACGAGCTCACCCACTACGTCCACCTCAAGCAGATCGCCGGGCTGTGGGGCGGCATCCGCACGATCTTCGGCGACGTCGCGTCGCCCCAGCTCGGCCTCGACGCCTGGTTCGTCGAGGGCTTGGCCACCTACTACGAGGCCCGCATGCAGCCCGGGCTCGGCCGGCCGCGCTGGCCGGTGTTCACCGGCATGTTCGCGGCGGCCTACGCCGGCGGCGCCGTCAGCGGCGGCGATCTGTCGGAGTCCAAGCGCGCGGCCGTGGTCGGCAACCACTACCTGGTCGGCACCATGTTCATCAGCTTCCTGGCCGAGCGCTACGGCGACGCCGCGCTGTGGCGGCTGATCGAGCTGCAGGCCCGGTCGGCGACGATCGTGCTGTCGGTCGACGGCCGGTTCGCCGACGTCTACGGCAAGGGCCTCGGCGATCTGTTCGCCGAGTTCAAGGCCTGGGTCGCCGAGCGCTACCCGCGGCGGCCGCGGCCGGCCGGCGAGCAGGTCGTGCGGCAACTGGGCGCCGACGCCCGCTGGGCCTGGGCCGACAGCGGCGCGGTCGCGGCCATCGACGCCGATCTCGATCGCGACGCCACGCTGACGGTGTGGGAGGCCGACGGCCGGGTCCGGGCCACGCGCAAGCTGGTCGACCTCCTGCCGCCGCGCAAGCTCACCCTCGGCGACCCGCTCCTGATCTCGGGGATGAGCTTCACCGCCGACGGCCGCGACCTGTTCTTCACCGCGATCGACCGCGGCGACACCTACCAGACCACGCGGCTGTTCCGGCTGCGCGGCGATCGGCTGACCGAGCTGGCCAGCGGCCTCGGGCCGGGCGGGACCATCTCGGCCGACGGCCAGAAGTACTTCCACTTGGTCCCCGACGGTGACCGCTGGAGCCTCGGCGCCTACGATCTCGCCACGGCGGGCCGCGCGACCCTGTGGTCGGCCGAGCCCGGCCAGTACGCGCTGACCGTGCAGGCCTCGCCCGACGGCCGGCGGCTGGCGATCAGCGGCTGGAACGGCCGGCGGTTCGTGATCTGGTTGCACGACGCCACCACCGGCGCCCGCATCGGCGAGCTCACCGGCACCGGCGATCAGCCGCTGTACCAGCCGACCTTCGCGGCCGGCGGCAAGCTGGCGTTCCTGGCCGTCGTCGACGGGCGGTTCCAGGTCGCGATCGGCGGCGCCGACGGCCGCCGCGCCGTGGTCACCGACACCGCGTATGGCGCGCTGGCCCCGCGGGTGGTCGGCGACAAGCTGCGCTACCTGGCGCGCGAGGGCCTGCGCTGGACGCTGGTCGAGGTCGCGCTGACCGGCGCTGCGGCGGCGCCGCAGGGCGACAACTCGAGCGCGCCGTCGTTCGTCAAGCTCGGCGTGCGGGTCGAGGCGGCGCCGGCCCCGGCTCGCCCTGCTCGAGTGCTGGCCGACGGCGACGCCAGCGTCCTCGACGGCCTGTTCAAGTTCGAGGAGCGCGGGGTCGGGCTGATGATCGTCGGCAAGACCACCGCGGTCGGCCTGACCGTCGGCGGTCGCGACCGGCTCGACCTGGTGCGGTGGGCGGCCGGCGGCACCATCGACGTCGGCAACGGTGACCTGTCGGGCGCGGCGGGGATCGAGCTCGGCGCACTGGCGCCGTGGACGGTGGCCGCGTCCGCGTCCGACCAGCGCTGGCGCGAGGAGATCTGCACCTCTGCGGGCACCCCGTGTCCGGACGCGTCGGTGGCCGAGCGTGCCCGCCGCGACACCGCGGCAGTGGTGACCGTGGCCCGGACCTGGCGCGACACCTGGGGCCTCGGGCTCAGCACCGCGTATCGCCGGTCGATCACCGGCACCGACCAGCTCTCGCTGTGGGGCCCGGAGGCCGGGGTGTCGTACGTCGCCGTCGACGGCTCGCCCAAGGCCGGCCTCGATCGCGGCGTGATCGCCACGCTCAGCGGCGGCTACTACCCGCGGTCGGCCCTGTCCGATCTGATCCGCGCCCGCCTCACCCTCGAGACCTACGTGCCGCTGCCGTTCGGCCGCCGCCATGTGCTCCACGTCGGCGGCCGCGCCCACTCGCTGTTCCAGGACGAACGCCTGCTGCTCGAGGTCGGCGGCATCGAGCCGATGACCGTGCTGTGGTCGTCGCCCGACACCGATCCCGACGCCCACGCCGTCACCGACATCGTCGATCCGTCGGGCAACCCGTTCACCGAGCGC
>JAYVSF010000588.1:0-10376 GCA_043775605.1 Myxococcales bacterium | reverse complement strand
TCGGGCCTGTGCGGCGACGGCGACCCCATCGGCCGGCCGCCCGGCTACGCCCGGGTCGACCACGAGGCCGAGCTCGGCGTGGTCATCGGCCGGCGCGCCCGCCGGGTCAGCCGCGCCGACGCGCTCGACCACGTCCTCGGCTACGTCTGCGTGAACGACGTCACGGTGCGCGACCTCCAGGCCAAGGACGGCCAGTGGACGCGGGCCAAGGGCTTCGACTCGTTCTGTCCGGTCGGACCGCGCCTGGTGTCGGGCCTTGACCCCGCCAACCTGCGGATCCTCGCCCGCGTCAACGGCGTGGTCCGCCAGGACTCGCGCACCAGCGACCTGATCTTCGACGTGCCGACGTTGATCGCGTTCGTGTCGCAGCACATGACGCTCGAGCCCGGCGACCTGATCTCGACCGGCACCCCGGCCGGGGTCGGCAACCTGGTGCCCGGCGACGTCTGCGAGATCGAGGTCGAGGGCATCGGCGTGCTGCGCAACCCGGTGGTCGACGCCGGCGAGCTCGGCCCGTGACCGGGCTGGCGCTCGACGACGACCGGGTCATCCTCGGGCTCGGCGGCAACCAGGGCGACCTCGCCGCGGTGCTCGAGCGCTTCGCCGGCGCCGTCCGTGCGCTCGCGGCCTGGGGACCGGTCTACGCCTCGCGGGTGTACCGGACCGCGCCCGTCGGCCCGGCCCAGCCCGACTACCTCAACGCCGCGCTCGCGGTCACGGTGCCCGAGGCGCTGGCGGCGTCGGCGCTGCTGCGCGAGGTCCAGACTCTCGAGTACGCGCTCGGCCGTCGACGGATCGCCGGCGAGCTGCGCTGGGGCCCACGGCCGATCGATCTCGACGTGCTCCTGTGGGGCGGCAAGGTCCTGCGCCGGACCGGGGCGCCGCTCCTGGTGCCGCACCCGCAGCTCGCGCGGCGGCGCTTCGCGCTGCAGCCGGTGATCGAGCTGCTCGGCGCCGACGTCTCGATCCCGGGCCACGAGCCGGCCTTGACGCTGGGCGCCGCGCTGGCCGCGCTCGGCGACGATCCCGCGCAGCGGATCGAGCTGACCGACTACACGATCGCGGGCGCCGCGGCGCCGTTGACGAGCTCCTGAGGAGCGCGCCACCAGCGCCGGACCTGCTCGATCGCCGAGGTCCGCGGCAGGCCCGCCGGCAGCGAGTCGAGCAGCACCCGGCCGTAGCCGCGGGTCACGATCCGCGGATCGAGGATGGCGACGATGCCGCGATCGTCGCGCCGCCGGATCAGCCGGCCGAACCCTTGCTTCAACGCGATCGCCGCCTGCGGCAGCTGCAGGCCGGTGAACGGCTCGCCCCCGCGCTGGGTCAGCGCCACCGCCCGCGCCGCGGTCAACGGATCGGTGTGCGGCTGGAACGGCAGCTTGTCGATCACCACCATCGACAGCGCGTCGCCGGGGACGTCGACCCCCTCCCAGAACGAGCCGGTGCCGAGCAGCACCGCGCCCGCCGTCGCCCGGAAGCGATCGATCAGCGCGGCCCGCGGCGCGTCGCCCTGGCGCAGCAGCGGGTACGGCAGGCCGGCCAGGAGCCGGGCCGCGCTCTTGAGCGCGCGGTGGCTGGTGAACAGCACGAACGCGCGGCCGCCGGTCACCGCCAGCAGCTCGACGATGCGCGCCGCCACCTCCGGCGGCAGGCCGTCGCCGGTCGGCACCGGCAGGTCGCGGGCCAGGTACAGCAGCGCCTGGCGCTGGTAGTCGAACGGCGAGGGCAGGGCCAGCTCGTCGACGTCGGCGACCGCGAGCCCGAGGCGGGCGCGGGTGTAGTCGAAGGTGCCGGCCACGGTCAGCGTCGCCGAGGTGAAGATCGGCGTCGGCGCGTTGCCGACGACGTGGCGGCGGATGAGGTCGGCGACCGCGATCGGCGACGCCGACAGCGAGGTCGCGGTGGCGCGGGTCTCGCCCCAGTAGACGTGGGCGCGCTGGCGCTGCTCGGCCAGCTCGGCGAGATCGTCGCGCACCCCGCGCGCGCGCCGGGCCAGGGACGCCAGCTGCTCGCGGCGCGCGATCGTCGCCTCGTCCTCCTCGTGATCGGGTGGCGGCGGCGTGGCCTCGCGGTCGCACGCCCGGGCCAGCTCCTCGAGCGCGCCGTCGAGGACGAACCACGCTTCCTGGCGCGGCCCCGCGGCCAGCAGATCGGGCGGCAGCGGCACCCGCCCGCCCGCCGGCGCCAGCGCCACCAGCGCCTGCCGGGCCAGCGCGAACAGCCCGACCGCGGCCCGCTCGACGCCGTGGACCAGCTGGTCGTGGCCACCGCCGCCATCCGAGAACAGATCGCGGCCGAGGATCGCGCGCGCGTCGCGCACCAGGCCGCCCAGGCGCGTGGTCGTGACCCGCAGGCCGAAGTGCTCGGTGGCGACGTCCTCGAGTTGGTGGGCCTCGTCGAAGATCACCGCGTCGTGATCGGGCAGCACCCGGGCCCCGGGCGCGGCCGCGCGCAGCGCGAGATCGGCGAAGTACAGGTGGTGGTTCACCAGGATCAGGTCGGCCTTGTCGGCGGCCCGCCGCGCGGTGGTGACGTGACAGCGCTCGTAGTACGGGCAGCGCTTGCCCAGCCGGGCCTCGGGCGTGGTCGTGACCTCGGCCCAGATCGGCGCGTGCTCGGGGATCTCGTCGAGCTCGGCCCGATCGCCGGTCTCGCTGTCGTCGAGCCAGGCCCGCAGCGCCGGCAGATCGGCGAGGACGTCGGCGGCCGGGTCGCGCAGCTCGGCCAGCTTGCGCTTGCACACGTAGTTGCCGATGCCCTTGAGCGCGACCGCGGTGAACGGCCGCGCGAGGATCTGGCGCAAGAGCGGCACGTCGTGGCGGATGATCTGATCTTGCAGCGTGCGGGTGCCGGTCGAGACCACGACCCGCTTGCCCGAGACCAGCGCCGGGACCAGGTAGGCCAGGGTCTTGCCGGTGCCGGTGCCGGCCTCGACCAGGAGCGCGCGGGAATCGGCCAGCGCCGCCGCCACCGCCGCCGACATCGTGCGCTGCTCGGGTCGATCCTCGAAGTGCGGGATCGCGGCGTGCAGGCTCCCGCCCGGCGCCAGCGTCGAGCTCACGCGCTGCCCTTGTCCGGCCGCGCCGCCTTCTCGTCGTGGCCGCTGACCCCGAACCGCCGGCCCAGCTCGCGCCAGACGTCGGCGACCGGGATGTCGCGCAGGACGAGCCCGACCATGACGTGGAACAGCAGGTCGGCGGTCTCGTGCACGACCTTGGCCGGCTCGCCATCGGGCAGCTCGTCGGCCAGCTCGGCGTGCTCCTCGGCGATCTTGGCCAGGATCTTGGGCATGCCAGCCTCGAGCAGCGACCGGGTGTAGCTGGCCTTGGTGGTCGACGCCCGCCGCGCCTGCAGCACCCGCTCGAGGCGATCGACGATGTGCGCGGCCGGCGCCTCCTCGTCGATCCCATCGGCGGTGTGGAAGAAGCACGCTGCCCGACCGGTGTGGCAGGTCGGGCCGTGCGGCCGGGCCCGGACCAGGATCGCGTCCTGATCGCAGTCGACCCGCAGCTCGACCACCCGCAGCTCGTGGCCCGACGACTCGCCCTTGCGCCACAGCGCCTGCCGCGATCGCGACCAGAAGTGGACCAGCCCGCTGGCCTGGGTCTCGGTCCAGGCCTGCGCGTTCATCCACGCCAGCATCAGGACCGCGCCGGTGTCGGCGTCCTGGACCACGGCCGGCGCCAGACCACGATCGTCCCAGGCCGGCTCGGGCAGCGCCATGTCCACTTGTTGCCTTGCGATCGATCGCTGTCAAGCGACGTCGTGCTCGGCCCTGGTCCACAAGCCTGGAAACGGCTGGAGCATCCGTCCCCGGACGACCGAGGAGCAACCCCGGCGGCCGCGACGTGGTCGTGCGGGCGGCGATCGTGGCCGTCACGGGGCCAAGGCGAGCCGAGGGGCCGGCGGGTCAGGCGACGCGGACCGGCAGGCCGCGGGCGCGCAGGAAGGCCTTGGCCTCGCCGATGGTGTGGTGGCCGTAGTGGAAGATGGAGGCAGCGAGGACCGCGGCGGCGCCGCCCTGCGCGAGGCCGTCGGCGAGGTGCTCGAGCGTACCGACCCCGCCCGAGGCGATGACCGGCACGGTCACAGCGTCGACGACCGCGCGGACCAGCTCGAGATCGTAGCCGCTGCGGGTGCCGTCGCGATCCATGCTGGTCAAGAGCAGCTCGCCGGCGCCGCGGTCGGCGACCTCGCGGGCCCAGGCCAGCGCGTCCTGGCCCTCGGCGGTGCGGCCGCCGTGGCTGTAGACCTCCCACGTGCCGTCGCCGCGCCGCTTGGCGTCGATGGCGATGACGATGGCCTGGTTGCCGAAGCGGGCCGCGCACTCGTCGATCAGCGCAGGTCGGCGCAACGCGGCGGTGTTGATCGAGATCTTGTCGGCGCCGGCGCGCAGCAGGGCCTCGACGTCGGCGACCGCGCGGACCCCGCCGCCGACGGTCAGCGGCACGAACACCCGGTCGGCGGTGCGGGCGACGACGTCGACGATCGTGGCCTTGCCCTCGGGCGACGCCGAGATGTCGAGAAAGCAGATCTCGTCGGCACCCTGGGCGTCGTAGGCCGCGGCCTGGTCGACCGGATCGCCGGCGTCGCGCAGGTCGACGAAGCCGGTGCCCTTGACCACGCGGCCGTCCTTGACGTCGAGGCACGGGATGATCCGGCGGGTCAGCACGCCGCGGCCTCGAGGGCTTGCTCCAGGGTGAACCGCTGATCGTAGAGCGCGCGGCCGACGACGACCGCGGGCACGCCGGCCGCGGCCAGCGCGCGGACGTGGTCGAGGCTGGCGACCCCGCCCGAGGCGATCACCTCGCAGTCGACCGCGGCGGCGAGCGCAGCGGTCGCCTCGACGTTGGGCCCGCGGCCGGTGCCGTCGCGGGCGACGTCGGTGTAGAGCAGGGCCGCCGCGCCCCACGCCGCCGCCCGCCGCCCGAGCTCGACCGCGGTCACCGTCGACGTCTCGACCCAGCCCTCGACCGCGACCAGGCCGGCGCGGGCATCGACCGCGACGATCACGCGGTCGGGGAAGGCCCGGCACAGGCGCTCGACCAGCGCGGGGTCCTTGACCGCCGCGGTGCCGAGCACGATCCAGCGGGCGCCGGCGGCCAGCACCGCCCGCGCGCAGGCCTCGTCGCGCAGGCCGCCGCCGACCTCGACCGGCATCGGCGACGCCGCGCACATGCGGGCGATGACGTCGGCGTGGTGGCGGGTGCCGGCGAACGCGCCGTCGAGGTCGACCACGTGCAGCCGGGTCGCGCCGGCCGCCGCCCACTCGGCGACCAGCTCCTCGGGCCGGTCGCGGAACACCGTGGCCTGGTCGCGCTTGCCCTCGACCAGGCGCACCGCGCGGCCGTCGAGCAGATCGATGGCGGGGATGACGATCATGAGGTCACGAACGCCCGCAAGAGCGCGAGCCCGAGCCGCTGGCTCTTCTCGGGGTGGAACTGACAGGCGAAGACGTTGCCGTGGCGGACCGCGGCGCACACCGGCCCGCCGTGGTCGGTGGTCAGCACGATGATGCCGGGGTCGGCCGGCACTGCGTGGTAGCTGTGCACGAAGTACAGCTCGGCGCCCTCGGGGATCTCGATCAGCAGCGGATCGTCGGCGAGACCGGCGTGGCGATGGACCTGGTTCCAGCCCATGTGCGGGATCTTGAGCGCGCGATCGCGCGGCCGCAGGCGCTCGACCCGGCCGGCGAGCAGGCCCAGCCCGGCCACCCCGCCGCCGCCGCCCTCTTCGCTGACGTCGAACAGGACCTGCATGCCGAGGCAGATCCCGAGATAAGGCACGCCGCGGGCGATCGCCTCGCGCAGCGGCGCCTCGAGCCCGCGCGCCGCCAGGCCGGCCACGAACGGGCCGATCGCGCCCTGGCCCGGCATCACCAGCTTGTCCGCTTTCCGGACGACCTCGGGATCGGCGGTGACCACCACGTCGCCGCCGACCGCGGCCAGCGCCTTCTCGACCGAGCGCAGGTTGCCGCCGCAGACGTCGACCACCGCGATCACGACGTCAGCGTGCCCTTGGTCGACGGCACCGCGCCGGCCAGCCGGGGATCGACGCGGGTGGCCTGGTCGAGCGCCTTGGCGAACGCCTTGAACATGCACTCGATGACGTGGTGCGGGTTGCCGCCGTGGTGGAGCACGACGTGCAGGTTGCACTCGGCCTTGATCGCGAAGGCGGCGAAGAACTCGTGGGCCAGCGCGCAGTCGAACGTGCCGATCCACTTGCCGTCGAGGCCGGCGACCTTCCACACGAAGGCCGGGCGACCGGAGAAGTCGAGCGCGACGGTGACCAGGGTCTCGTCCATCGGCAGGGTGGCCCAGCCGTAGCGGGCGATGCCGGCCCGGTCGCCGAGCGCCTCGCGGAAGGCCTGGCCCAGCACCAGGCCGATATCCTCGACGGTGTGGTGGCCGTCGATCTCGAGATCGCCGCGGGCGTGGACCACCAGATCGAACAGGCCGTGGCGGGCCAGAGCGTCGAGCATGTGGCCGAGGAACGGCACCGGCACGTCGAGCGTGCGGGCGCCGCTGCCATCGAGCCCAAGCTCGACGACGATCTGGGTCTCCTTGGTGGAGCGTTCGACGCGCGCGGTCCGCGGGGCCACGTCCCGTTCTAGCACCTCTGCTCCGCCCGTGAGCTGTTCAGAACCGGCCGCCGACCGTCAGGAGCACGCGCTCGGGGCTGGCCGCGACCCGGGGCAGGTAGCGGGCCAGGCGGGCGAGCTGCTGGCGCCGCGCCGGTGAGGTGTCGCCGAACCCTCGGATCGCGAGCGCGGTCGCGGCCCCGAGGCCGACGGTAAGGCCGACCGTGGCCCCCGTGACGAACTGGCCCGACGCGGTGTCACCGTCGACCCCGCCGAGCAGGACGAGCAGCCCGCCGAGCCCGATGCCGCCGGCGACGAACCCGCCGACCGGCGCCGCGAACCAGGCCACCGACTCGTCGCGGCCGTCGACGTAGCGGGCGCCGAGGACCCCGCCGCCGACCAGGCCGAGCGCGCCCAGCGTCCACGCGGTCGGGCCGATCCGCAGGCCCCACGCCTGATCGCGCCCATCGATCAGCGTGCCGAGCAGGAACCCATCGAAGGCGTACCAGGCGGCGCCGTGGACGATCAGCCCCGGCCGCGGATCGGGCTTGGTGCGATAGGCGAGATAGCCGACGCCGAACGGGCCGCCGAGGGTAGCGACGAAGCCGACCGGCAGCCGCACGCTCTCCCCGACATGATCGGCGAGGTCGGAGAAGTTGAGGTAGAACGTGCCGGCCATCGCCGCCTCGGCGGTGAGCGCGCCATAGACGAACGACGGATCGGGCCGGTCGGCGATGGCGGTGCGCGCGCTTGCAGCCAGGGCGCCGAGGGCGAAAGTGGCGGTGACGGCCAGGCGAGACATCGCGCCCTCGGACGGTGGCACGGCCGCCGCCATTCACTCCAGCGACGGAGCGTCGCGATCGCGGCACCGCGGTCGCGATCGTGGCGGGGCCGCGACCGCGCGAGGGCGCTAACTCGCTGGAAGCACGCACGCGCGACCTGGAACGCGCCTTGCGATACGCCCACTCGATGCCTCGCCCCGCGCTGGTCCTCGCCCTCTCGCTCGCGCCCGCCCTGATCGCCGGCCGCGCTCACGCCAGCGGCGGCGCGCTGCCCCCGCTCGAGATCGAAGTCGGCTCGTCGGCGATCTCGACCCACGGCGGCGCGGACGTGGCGGCGACCGAGGTGCTGGTCGGCCTGAGCTTCGCCTCGCTCTACCCGAAGCCGACCCCGGTCGACGTCAGCCTGGGCTGGATGGGCTCGTTCGTGCCCGGCGACGACGACCCGGTCGTCGGCAGCCCAGCCAGCGAGAGGGCGACGACCGGTCGGAAGGTCGAGGACGCCAGCGGGGCGTTCCTCGCGCTCGACCTGCGCGCAGCCGAGGGCCGGCACTGGCGGGCCTGGCTCGGCGGGCGCGCCGAGTTGCTGGCGACCGAGGACGTCGGCGTGCTCGGCGGGTTCGGCCGGGCGTCGATCGAGCTGTGGCACCCGGTCGCGACCGGCGACGGCGGCGGGGGGATCATCGGCGCGGTCGCGCTGTCGGCGTGGATGGAGCTCGGGGCCCGCGAGCGGCCGGACCGGTCCCTCGCGCGGGTCGCCAGCGCTGGCATCGGCATCCGCCTGCCGCTGATCGCCGCCCGCTGACGAGCCGATCCCGACAGCGCGCCGTCAGCGGCGGAGCTGCCCGAAGCGCACGCGCGCCGCGCTGATCTCGGCCGGGCTCTGGGCGCCGAGGACGTCGAGCGTCGCGCGCTGCTCCTGGCCGGTCTGAGAGTCGCGGGCCCGGACGTTGAGGATGCCGGAGGCGTCGAGCGTGAACGTGACCTCGATCTTGGTCTGGCCGCGCGGCCTCGCCGGCAGGCCCTCGAGCACCAGATCGCCGAGGACGATGTTGTCGTCGATGCGGCGCGACTCGCCGGTGCAGACCCGGATGCGGACCATCAGCTGCTCGTCACGCGAGGTCGTGAACATGCGCCGGGTCTCGGTCGGGACCCGGGCGTTGCGCCGGATCAGCTCCTCGCAGAAGCCGGCGACCGTGCCGATGCCGAGGCTGCGCGGGGTGACGTCGAGGACCACCGGCAAGGACGGCAGCGGCGCGAGCTCGACCGGCTGGGCCGCGAGCCCGCCGATCAGCGTCGGCATCGACGCCGGCGCCCGGGCCGCCGGGACCGGCGCGGGCTCGACGGTCGCGGGCTGCGGCCGCGCGGGGCCAGCGTCGAACATCCCGGGGCTCAGCGGCGCCGCAGGCTGATCGAACAGGGTCGGCGCCGCCGCGGACATCCGACGATCGCGGGTGGCGGACGGCTCGTACGCGCGCGGCGCGGGCACCGGCGCCGCGGCGATGGGCTCGAACAGCGCATCGAGCGCAGCCGCCCGGTCGAGCGGCCCGGGCGCGGGCGGCTGGGTCGGCGGACGGGCGATGGGCGGTGGCGTCGAAGGCCTCGGCGGGGCCGGCGTCGGCGCGCCCGCGCGGGCCACGCCCTGCTGGGTCGGCAGGTGGACCGGCGGGGCCGGCGTCGGCGCCGGTGGCACGGACGCCGGCGCCGTCCGCGACGTGAACCGCGGCACGAGGGCATCGGTCGACTCGGCCAGTTCGTACTGCACCGTCGGCCGCTGCGACGGCGCGAACGGGTCAGCCGCGGGTGCAGGCGCGAGCCCGGGCGGCGAGACCGGCGCGGGCTCGGCCACCGGCGTCCACTCGAGCGGCACCGTCGGCGCCTCGAGCGCCGCCAGCGCCGCGTCGACCGCCTCGTCGGACTCCGACGGCGCGCGCCGGTGCGGGGGCCGGTGCTTGACCTCGGTGACCTCGTCGGTCGGCGGCAGCTGCGCGGGGATACCCAGGATGGTCTTGCCGCGACCCGGCGGCGGCGGCACCGGTGGCAACCCCGCGGAGGGCGGGGGCCGCGGCCGCGACGGGGGCATGACCGGCGGCACGATCGGCGGAATGAGCGACGGCGGCGGGCCGATCGCGGTCGGCGACTCGAAGCCGGTCGAGGTCGCGGGCGGCCGCAGCGGCGACGACGACAGCGGCGCGGTCGTGCGCTGGACCGGCGCCGGCTCCGGCGCGGCCACTGGCACCCCAGCCGGCAGCGGCTGGGCCAGCCCGATCATCGTCGGTGCGGCCGACGGCGGCGGCACCACCGCGGCCCGCGCGGTGACCGGGATCGGCCCCGACAGCGGCGACACCGTGGCCATCCGCCCGGTCTGCCGCTTGCTCAGCACCCGGTCGAGCGCGGTCGCCTGCAGCGCGGCCCCGAGCGCCACCGCCTCCTCGGCGTTGACGTCGGTGCGCGGCGCCCGCTGGAAGTACTGGGTCACCCGCTCGCGCACCACCGGGATCTTGGTCGTGCCGCCGACCAGCACGATGTCCTCGATCGCGCCCGGCTGGACCCCGGCGAGGCGCAGCGCCTCCTCGCACACCGCGAAGCTGCGGTCGACGATCGGCCGCGACTTGTGCACCAGCTCCTCGCGGCTGATCTCGATCTCGAGGTTGATCGGCGCGCCGCCCGGCCCGTACGCCGCCTCGTCGACCTTGACGATCGCGCGGGTCCGCCGCGACAGCTCGATCTTGGTCTGCTCGGCGACCGCGCGAAGCCGCATCATCGCGACCTCGTTGGTCCGCAGGTCGACGTGGTTCTCGATCAGGAACTTCTCCACCATCTTGTCGACGAGGCGCTCGTCGAGGTCGTCACCACCGAGGAAGCTGTCGCCCGCGGTGCCGAGCACCTCGTACACCTGGTCGTGCAGCTTCAGGATCGTGACGTCGAACGTGCCGCCGCCGAAGTCGTAGACCGCGATCAGCTGCTTCAGGCCCTTGGTGTGGCCGTACGCGAGCGCCGCCGCGGTCGGCTCGTTG
>JAYVSF010000587.1:0-12257 GCA_043775605.1 Myxococcales bacterium | reverse complement strand
CAGCACGAGGCGCTGGCCCGGTTCCGCGCGGTCGAGGTCGGGGTGCCGATGATCCGCGCGGTCAACACCGGGCCGTCGAGCGCGATCGATCGCGACGGTGGCTTTCTCGGCCGGACCACGGTGCGCGACGGCAACGGTCGGATCGCCCCCGACACCCTGCTGGTCGACGTCCCGATCGGCCCGCGTGCGCGCTCGATCTACGCGGCCTGGGGCGGGTGGATCACGTGGCTGGTCGCGCTCGGCGCGCTCGGCTGGTGGTTGGGCCCGGTGCTGCTCGCCTGGGGCCGCCGGCGTCTGGGTCGCACCCCGGCCTGATCGTCCCGGCTTGGCGCGCGCGGCTTGTCGTCGGCGGCGCGCCGTGCGATCTCCTGGCCATGGCAGCTCACCCGACCGGCGGCATCGTGCGAGCCGCGCGCCGACCGCCGGGTTGGAGCGCGCCCGGCCCGGCGCCCGCCGGCGCGCAGGGTCGGCCCGAGCTCGAGCCCGCCGACGACGAGGACCTGTGCTACCTGGCCGGCGACTGGCGCCTGTTCCAGAAGCAGCGCGGCCACCGCTGGAGCCTCGACGATCTGGTGACCGCGTGGGTGGCGACCCGGACCTGCGACGCGACCCGGGCCTGGCGCGCGCTCGACCTCGGCTGCGGCCTGGGCAGCGTGCTGTTGATGGTGGCGTGGCGCTTGCCGCGCGCCGCGGTCACCGGGCTCGAGGCTCAGGCCGACCGCGCCGCGATGGGGCGACGCTCGATCGCGTGGAACGGCGCCGGCGATCGCTGCCGGATCGTCGACGGCGATCTGCGCGACGGGCTGGACGGGCTGGGCACGGCCGACGCGCCCGCGCAGTTCGAGGTGATCACGGGCACGCCGCCGTACTTCCCGCGCGGCACCGGCACCGAGCCGGTCCACGCCCACGCCGCGCCCTGTCGGTTCGAGCTGCGCGGTGGCGTCGAGGACTACCTGGCGGCGGCGGCCCGCGCGCTGGCGCCCGGCGGCTGGATCACGGTCTGCACGTCGACGCTCGAGCGCGACCGGGTCGTGGCCGGCGCCGCGGCCGCCGGGCTGGCGCGCCGCGAGCACTGGGAGATCGTGCCGCGCGACGGCAAGCCCGCGCTGGTCGCCGTCGACGTCCTGGTCGCGGGTGGCGATGCGGGCGCGCTCGACCGCGATCCCAGCGAGCACGTGCTCGTGGTCCGCGATCGCGCCGGCGCGTGGACGCCCGACTTTCGCGCGGTGCGCGACGCCCTCGGCATGCCGTCGACGCCGCCACGCGGCTGAGCCGACCCGAGCCGTCAGCGCAGTGCGGCCTGCAGCAAGAGCCCGCCGGTCACGAGCAGCAGGACCGCGACCACCTTGCGGAAGCTGGCCTCGGCGACCCGGCGGTGGACGAGGTCGCCCGCGAGCATGCCTGCCGCCATCGCTGGCACCAGGTGCAGCGAGTCCCACAGGCTGGCGCCGTCGAGCTGGCCGCGCCGGTTCAGCCGGGTGCAGACGATGATGTTGAGCACGAACCACATCACCGCCAGGGTCGACCGCAGCGCGGCCTTGGTCGGCAGCATCCGACCGATCACCGCGACCGCCAGCGGCCCGCCGGTGGCGAACACGCCATGGACCACGCCGGCCCCGAGCAAGAGGCCGCCCTGCACCGCCGGTCGCATCGCGGTGGCGGGCGGCGCCACCGTGCGGCGGAACGTGGTCGCGAGCTCGACCAGCGCCACCAGGATCACCAGGCCGGCGAACACGCCGCGGGCGCGCTCGGCGTCGATGTGCAAGCTCAGCCAGGTGCCGAGCCCGACGCCGACCAGGATCATGGGGAGGATGCGCCGGACCAGCAACGAACCGGCGATCGCGCCCTTGCCGCGCCACGCCAGCACGGTCGACAGCCCGAGGTTGAGCGGCAGGAACCAGGCCAGGAGCTGCTCGATGCCGAACCAGCGCGCGCCGATCGACAGCGCGAGGATGGTGCCGCCGAAGCCGGCCACCGCCTCGACGAACGCGCCCGCGCCCAGCACCGCCGACAGGATCAACAGCTCGTGGGTGGACATCGGCGCCAGGCGGCGGGCCAGCATCCCACGACCGGGCCACCGGCAGCCACGGCGGTGAGGAACGCGGTAGACAGTCGGCATGCTCCCGGCCCCCCCCGCCGCCACGACCGACGTCTCAGAGGAAGCCCGCCAGCTCAACCGGCTGTTCGCGGCCCAGCCGATCCAGCTGGTCCAGTACCTCGGCAACCAGATCGCGACGGTGAAGACCTACGCCCAGGTGCTGATCGGCCTGTGCGGCCTGACCATCACGGTCACCGGCTTCTCGGGCGCGCACATGATCCGCTCGGGCTCGACGGCGGCGTCGCTGATGGTCGCGGGCATCTTGCTGGTGGTGATAGGCCTCGTGACCTGCATCCGCACGATCACGCGGCTGCACTGGGTCAGCACCGATCTGCGTGACGACCTGGCCGAGACCACGCTGGTCGTGCTGCACCGTCGCAATCGCCAGCAGCGCGCGGTGTCGGTGGCCGCGATCTTCGTCGCCGGCGGGCTGGGCTGCTACCTCGCGGCGGTGACCGTGGCGGCGCTGGTCAGCGGCAGCCTCGCGCCGCCGTGAGTGCCGGGATCGCCCGCTCGCCCGCCGCGGGTGAGCCCGAGGGCGCCACCTCATCGCCGGGCCGCGCTACGATACTCTGGGAGATGCGGCGTGTTGGACCAGCCTGGACAGCGACGCGCGGTGCGCCACCCGCGCGCCGCCGGACGTCACCATGACCGGCACCGCGTCGATGGTCCGGCTGCAGCGCGGGTTCCGGACCACCGCCGACGAGCTGTTCGCCGCCTGGCTGACCCCGGCGGTGATCGAGCGCTGGATGTTCGGCCGCGGGGTGCGCGACGAGGAGATCGTCCGGCTCGATGTCGATCCTCGAGTCGGCGGGCGCTTCTCGTTCCTGATCCGCCGGCAGGGTCAGGACTTCGATCACGTCGGCGAGTACCTCGAGCTCGACCGCCCGCGCCGGCTGGTGTTCACCTGGGACGTCGGCCGGTCGCGGTCCGACGGCTCGCGGGTCGAGCTCGATCTGGCCGACACCGACAGCGGCGTGACACTGACCTTGATCCACACCCTGCCCGCCGATGCCATGCACTACGCCAACCAGACCCAGGCTGGGTGGATGCGGATGCTGGGCGCGCTGGCCCAGGTCGTCGAGCGCTGCGCCCGCGCGTCGCAGCCGGGCTGATCGGCCCCGGCCCTGGTAGGCCAATCCGGTTCACCGGTTCGAGCCGACCAGTAGCGGTCTCCGAGCGTTTGGTGGGCCGGCTCTCTTCGCTGGCCTCCATCGAATCTCCATCGTCGCTCCTCGGGACCTCCACCGGCGGCGCGCCGGTCTTCCATCGCTCGAACGTCTGAGCGGCAGGAGGCACGGTGCGCCTCGCCCTCGACCGCCACGACGAGATCGACGAGATCGGCCAGCTCAGCCGCGCGGTCGAGCCCGCGGCCTGCGACCGCTTCCTGTCGATGATCGACGCCGACGCCGCGCGCCTCGATCGCCTGGTGTCGCGCCTGCTCGAGCTGGCCCGGCTCGAGGCCGTCGCCACCGCGCTCGACAACCTGCTGGCCAACGCCCGCCAGTACGCCGCCGCTGGCACCACCATCACCGTCACCGTCGAGCTCGACCACGTCCGGGCCCGGCTCGCGGTCCACAACCTCGGCCCGCCGATCTCACCCGCGGTCCAGACCAAGCTGTGGCAGCGGTTCTTCACCACCCGCGGTGGGCGCGGCGGCAGCGGCCTCGGCCTCGCCATCGAGCGCGCGGTCGCCGCCGGCCACGGTGGCACCGTCGGGCTCACCAGCGGCAGCGCGGACGGCACCACCTTCTGGCTCGATCTGCCGCGGCGGGCCCCGGCGTAGGACGTCCGACGACGGCTACGTCGGCGACGCCACCGGATCCGCGCCGACCGGCGTCAGCGCGTCGAACTGGTGGAGATCGCCGACGAACGTGCCGTCCGGAAGCCCCGACTCGGCCATGGCGCCATCATCGGCGAGCCCGACGGCCGGGCAACTTTCGCGCGGGCCGGCTACCATCGCGCGAGGGGCCGCCGATGCCGATCACGATCACGCCGCGCCGGTTCCATCCCGAGGTCGAGCTGTTCCCCGACGGTCGGCTCCGCGCCGCCCGCGACGCCCTGTCATCACCCGGCGACCCGTTCGCGTCGGGCCTCGAGTTCGCCGCCATCGCCGCCGACGACCTCGGCCGCCCGCTGCTGGCCGCGGCCCGGGCGCCGCTGGCCTGGCAGGCCCGCCTGGTCCATCGCATCGAGCGGGCGCTGGCCGGCGACGCGATGCGGGGCGATCACCGGCGCCGGTTCGAAGCCGCGGCCGCGACCGTGCTGCTCGACATCGTCGAGGGCGCCGGGCCGCGCCACCGGTCGGCGAAGGCGTTGCGCCGGCGGGCCCTGGCCGCCCACGTCGGCCTGGCGCTGGCCACGCCCTCGACCCGGCTGCGCGAGTCGATGGTCGTCAACCTCGATCGCTGCCGCGGCCTGCTCGACGACGAGGGGCGCGCGGCGCTGCACGCGGCCTGGCAGCGCATCCTGCCGCCGTCGCCGCCGTACGATGTCTGGTTTCCGGACGGCTCGGGCACGCTCCACATGCAGTGCCAGGTCCAGGACGTCTTCTTCCGCGACTGGCAGCGTCGGTTCCGCCAGCTCGGCTTCGCCGCCGACGGCGCGGCCCGGCCCGGCCACGTCCGCTTCGTCCGCGAGGACGTCGTCGGCCGCCACACCACCCGCTTCGTCGTCGACTACGTCCAGAAGGGCGAGGGCATCTTCACCCGCATGGCCGACCCCCGCACCGAGGTGGTCGCGTTCCTCGGCCACTCCGACTGGTGGGCCCGGGTCCCGCGCAACCTGGCCCGCGCGCCCGATCAGGTCGGGGCCAAGCTGCTGATCCTGATCATGTGCTTCGGCAAGCACTTCGTCCACGCGCTGCGCGAGCGCTACCCGCAGGCCCACGTGGTCACCACCAAGGACCCGACCGAGGATCCCGAGGATCAGGCCCTGCTCCGCCACCTGTTCGACGGCATCGCCGCCCGCCGGAGCTGGACCGCGATCCGCCGGGCCGCGATCGCCGATCGCACCACCGCCGACAACTTCATCTTCCCCAACGACGCCCGCTACGTCGCCGGCGTCGCCGACGAGGATCGCGACGGCCGCCTCGATCGCTTCGATCGCTACTGCAACCTCGCGACCCCGACCGCGCTCGAGCCGGCCGGCCTCGAGGCCTCGTTCGTCGCCGATCCGCCCGGCCTCCACCCGCGCGGCGCCGAGCTCGACGTCCGCGAGCTCGACGGCGGCAAGGTTTTCGAGGCGGCGCTGATGCTCAACTCGCTGTCGTACGACAACTACTGGCTCGATCAGGTCAACCTCGAGCAACGGGTGGTGGCCGGCGGCTGGCACCACAGCGCACCCGGCGAGGTCGCCGCGACCCGGATGACGCAGGTCCGTCGCGACGGCCACGAGCTGGTCCGGCTGACCTGCAGCGTGCGCTACGCGCGAGCGAGCCAGCCGGCGCTGACGGCGATGGTCGTGTACGAAGGGTGGCACTGGCTGGCGGCGCGGCTGCCGGTCCGCCGTCGACCGTCACCGCGCGATCAGGCGCTGATGGGCATCATGCTGGTGGCTCACAGCCTGGCCAACTCCGACTACCACGACCCCGACGGGGTGTTCCGCGCCTTCGTGCGGCGCTGGGGCTTCCCGGCCTACATCCGCCTGCCAGCCGCGCTGGCGTCGGTCGAGCACGATCCGGCGTGGGAGTCGGGCGCGCCGCGCGCGGTGACGCACTTCGCCGCGGCGTTGCCGCCGGCGGCCCTGGCCCGGCTCGAGCGCGTGCTCGACCACGGCCGCGAGCGAGGACACCATGGCTGAGCGCGATCACGACGACGATGATGGTGCGAAGGCGGCTCCGTGGGACCTGCCGGGCTGGTCGGCGCTGGTCGGCGATCAGCCCTACGCAATCGACGGCTCGTACCCGGTCGCCGCCTACTCGGAGTGGATGCCGGGACCGTTCGTCGGCCACAAGCCATCGGGCGCCGGCGATCCTGCGACCCGACCGGCCGACGACGAACACGGCTGGCAGGTGTCGGCCTACCAGGCCGCCGAGCAGCTCGGCCCCGGGCTCGCCGACATCGCGCGCGCGGTGGTCACCACGATCCGCCGGCTGCAGCAGGGCCACCACGCGCTGTCGCACGACGCGATCGTCGGCAACCCGTACGCGCCGCCTGACCTGATGGCGGCGGGACCGGCGCTGGCGCTGCGGCCGCTGATCGGCTTGCTGACGACGTCACTGTCGCGGACCCAGGACGACATGGGCCGGGTGCGCTGGACCCTGTTCGGCGCCAGCGAGCAAGGGCCGGCGGCGGCGTGCTGGGTCTCGTTCGCCGATGGACCGGGGCAGTGGGTCTCGGCCGCCGAGGGCGGTGCGCGGTTGCGGGCGCTGCTGATCGGGCTGGTGCCGGCCGTGGCCGAGGCCGTGGCTGGCGACGGCGAGCCGCTCGCGGCGCTGGCGCGGGCCGGCGTGCGGGTGCTGCCGATCGGCCCGGTGCCCGAGCACCCGGCGTGGAGCAACGAGCCGCTGCCGCCGTGGCTGGCGCCGCTGGTGCTCGACGAGGATCCCGGGCTGCGCGCGCTGCACGGCGTGCGCGTGATCGTCACGTTCCGCGCGTTCGACCGGCTGCCGGCGCCGATCCGCGCGGGCTACCTGGCGGGCGCGATCGAGCTGTGCCCGTCGCCGCACACCCTCGTGTTCTTCGGTCACCGCGGGTACCTGAAGCTGGCGGCCGAGCTGCCGTTCGCGACCCAGCTGCCGCTGTTGCGGGCGATCCCGGCGCAGCACGTCGCGCTCGCCGGCATGCGGGTACCGCAGTCGGGTTGGCTCGACGAGCAGGATGCGCGACGGCCGCCGCTGCCACCGGCGCGCCACGGCGCGGTCGTCGATCGGGTCAAGCGCACCCATCGCTGGAGCCGCTCGCGCCGGGACCAGGACGAGAGCGCGGCGCTGGCCTGGGAGGACAAGGTCTCGGACGCGCTGTTCTCGACCGCGCCGACGACGATCGAGCTGTACGGCAAACCGCTCGCGCGCAACGCGCAGATCTGGACCGACGCGTACCGGCTGCTGCTCGACGGCGCCCACGCCACCCGCTTCCGCATCGACGAGGCCGCGCGCGCGCTCGCGGCCGGTGGGCGGTTCGGCTATCGCTTCCACTGGCCGCCGATGCGGGTCTGCACCCGCGACGTCTACTGGCAGCGCCCGCTCGGGTTCATCGATCGCGGCGGGCCGGGCCGGCATGACGATATCGACGTCGACGTCGCGACCCTGCAGGGCTGGCTGGTCGCCTACGAGCGCGACCGACCGGTGGCGGCGCTGTGGCCGCGGCCCGATCCGCGCCCGGCCCATCACGACAACCTCGCCGCGTTCGCCGGCGCCGATCGGCGCGAGGCCCGTCACGACGTCCGCAAGCTGCTCGAGGCTCGCGAGCTGCTCGGCGCGCCGCTCGATCGCGACCTCGCCGCGGGCCTGGTCGCGGCCAAGCTGACCACGCGCTCGTCGATCGATCGCTGGCTCGAGGAGCTGCCGGCCCGGGCCCACGATCGCGCCACCGGCGAGCGGCTGGCCACCTCGATCGCCGCCGAGCTGATCACGTCGCCGCCCGGCCCCGCGCGCACGTTCGGCCGCACCGCCTTGCGGACCAGCGAGGAGCGCTACTGGAAGACGATCGCGACCCTCGCCACCGGCGCGTGGCACAGCAAGAACAATGCCGACCCGACCGGCGCAGAGAACGACGACGGCCGCGACCTCGATCGGCTGGCCGTGTGGCTGGCCGAGCAGCACGCCGGGTTGATCGCGCGCCATGACGTCCCCGAGGCGGTGGTCGGCGAGCACCGCTTCCGCTGGGAGACCGACTTCGACTTCGGGTGGATGAAGGGCTGGGGCAAGAGCCAGACCGACGGCCCGGTCGAGCGCAACGTCATCGTGGTCATTCCCGGCCGCGATCGCACGCGCACCGTGATCCTGGCCGACCACTACGACACCGCGTACTGCGAGGACGTCTACGACGGCCGGGTCGGTGGGCCCGCCGGGGTGGGCACGCGAACGGCCGCCGCTGGCGCCGACGACAACCACTCGGCGACCGCGGCGCTGCTGCTGGCCGCCGACGTGCTGTTGCCGATGGCCAAGGCCGGCGAGCTCGCCCACGACGTCTGGCTGGTCCACCTCACCGGCGAGGAATATCCCAGCGACTGCCTGGGCGCGCGCCACCTGGTCCAGCGCCTGATCGAGCGGAACCTGACGGTCGAGCTGCACGGCGGCGGCCGCCACGATCTGGGCGGCGTGGTGGTGGTCGGCGCGTTCGTCATGGACATGATCGCCCACAACCACGAGCGCGATCCGTACGTGTTCCAGATCTCGCCCGGCGAGGGCGCAGCGGCGATGCGGCTGGCGGCGACCGCGCAGCGGGTCAACCAGCGCTGGAACCAGGCGGTCGCGGGCTGGAACACGCACCCGGCGCGGCGCGACGCAGCGCCGTACCAGCGACGGGCCGAGGGCGACGAGGTGCCGGCGATCGCGCCGCACCCGATCATGCACGGCGAGGTCCGGCTGCCGTGGCACTGGTCGAGCACGGTGTTCAACACCGACGCCCAGATCTTCAACGACGCCGGCCTGCCCGTCGCGCTGCTGATGGAGCACTACGACATCGATCGCCGCGGGTATCACGACACGCTCGACACCCTCGCCAACATCGATCTCGACTTCGGCGCGGCGATGATGGCGATCGCGATCGAGACGGTCGCGGAGGTCGCCACCGAGGGTCCGGCGGGGCTGACGCCACAGGTCGGATGACTGGACCTTTCGCGGGCGGTGCTCTAGATTCCGCCCATGCGCGCCGCCTGCTGCTCGTCGATCGCGTTCCTCGTCGGCTCGATGGTCGCCGCCTGCGGTGACGACGGCGGGTCGGCCACCTTCGACGCGTCGCCGGCGATCGACGCGGCCGACGAGGTGCTGCCGGCGATCCCGATCGACACCATCCCGTGCGACCACCTGGACTACTGGCCGCTGTCGCTGCGCTCGACCGAGCACCCGGTGATCGTCCACTACCGCGCGCCGTCGGAGGAGGCGGCCGCGCGCGAGGTGCTCGGCCACGTCGATCACGCGTGGACCGTGGAGGTCGGGACCCTCGGCTTTCGGCCGCCGCTCGACGACTCCGGCCACTGCGGCCCCGACGGCGCGTTCGACGTCTTCGTGTGGCGCGGCAGCGACGGCTGCTACGTCGACGTCGTGGCCGAGAACGCCGCGACCAGCTTCGACGACGAGGTCGCCTACCTGGTGGTCGATCCGTGGGGCCCGTACGGCGGGCCGATCCTCGACACCACCGTCGCCCACGAACTCGACCACGCGATGCAGGCCGCCGACGACTGGTCCGACGCGCCGGTGATCTACGAGGCGACGTCGGTGTTCGTCGAGGATCTGGTCTACGACGACGACAACCAGTACGTCGATCAGATCGTCGACTTCCAGGCTCACCCCGACTGGTCGCTCGATCGCGATGACGGCTACGAGACCTGGTACATGTACGGGGCCGCGCTGTACCTGCGCTACCTGCGCGATCGCCACTGGGCCGGCGACGGCGCGTTCGTCGGCGAGCTGTGGCGGCGGCTGCGGTCGCCGATCGCCGCCAACGAGCCCGACTTCGAGGACGCGCTCGAGGTGATGCTGCGGGCGCGGGCGCAGCTCGGTTTCCTCGACTCGGTGGTCGGCTTCGCGCGCTGGCGCTACTACACCGGCGCCCACGCCGACGCCGCCCACCTCGAGGAGGGCGCGACCTTCGCCGAGCCCGCGCGGGCCGGCCAGGCGCGCCCCACCGGCGCGCGGCTCGCGCTGTCGCCGATGACGCTCGGCAACGCCTACGTCGACGTCGTGCCGCAGCCCGGCGATCCCGCGCGCATCGCGGTCTCGCTCGAGGGCGCCGACCCGTCGGTGACCTGGGTCGTGCAGGTCGTGCCCGGCGCCGCCACCGACGGCGACACGCTCGACCTCGCCGGCCCCGCCACCATCGCCGTCCCCGGCCCCCGCACCCTCATCATCACCGCCTTGCCCAAGGGCACCTACGATCCCGACACCCGCACCGACGCCCGCCACGCCGCCACCCTCGTCATCGCCCCCCGCTGACCCGCCGTCAGCGCTTCGACGCCGACGGATCGTCGTCGACGGTCTCGCCGCGCAGGTCGACGGGGCCATCCTGGCCTGCCCGCGCGAGCGCACCGACCAGCCCGTCCATGGTCCCGACCTCGGGAATGGCGAGGCCGAGGCCGCGCAACATCGCCGCGCTCCCTCGCGCGTGCGCCGCGGCGGCCGCCTCGAGCTCCTGCTCCGCCGACGGCGAGCCGATGCGGTCGAGGTTCGTCTGGATCAAGGTGTTCAGGCGCTCGAGCCACGCGGTGACCTCCGCCTCGCGCGCCAGCGGCACCCATCCGCACAGCGTGCGGTCGTCATCGCGACGCGGGCGCAGCGGGTCCGAGCCACGCCGGAACCACACGGCAAAGCCAGCCGCCCCGGTGTCGAGCTCGAACCGGGTCGCCGCCGACCTCGATCGGGTCGACCTCGACCGCGCGCTGGCGATCTACCGCGAGCGGTTCGGCGACGTCGGCGACTTCACCTTCGTGGTCGTCGGCAACTTCGATCCGGTGGCGCTGCGGCCGCTGGTCGAGACCTACCTGGCCAGCTTGCCCGGCACCGCCCGCAAGGAGCCGTGGAAGGACGTCGGGATCCGCCACCCGCGCGGCGTGGTCGAAACGTTGGTCCGGGCCGGGACCGAGCCCAAGGCCTCGGTCAGCCTCACCTTCCACGGCGACGAGCGCTGGACCCGCGACGGCGCGCGCGACCTCGCGATCCTCGGCTCGGTGCTGCACATCCGGCTGCGGGAGATCCTGCGCGAGGACATGAGCGGCGTGTACGGGGTCGGCGCCGGGGGCTGGCTGGCGCGACGACCACGGCCCGAGCGCAGCTTCACCGTGCGCTTCGGTTGCGCGCCCGAGAACGTGGCCGCGCTGAAGCAGGCGGTGTTCGACGAGATCGCGCGGCTCCAGAAGGACGGCGTGACCGCCGAGTACCTCGACAAGGTCAAGGAGACGCTGCGGCGCAGCTTCGAGACCGACCGGCGCGACAACGGCTGGTGGCTGGGCCAGCTCGACTACGCCTACACGTTCGGCGACGATCCGCGTCAGATCCTCGCGATCGACGATGTGCTGGCCCGGGTCACCAGTGACAACGTGCGCGTGGCGGCCCGGCGGTTCCTCGATCGCAAGCAGTACGTGGCCGGCGTGCTGCTGCCCGCGGTCGCGCCAGCGCCGGCCCTCGCGCCCCCGCGGTAGTCGCCCGATCGCGCCGCCGGCGAGACGCCGGTCGTCGGGGCGCGCGTCCTTGTTGAATCGATTTGCAACATCATCGATCTTGATTGACGGCGTGGCCCACAGGCGACCGCGGGCGGCGGCGGGCGTGACGGGCCTGGTGCGCGTGGTCGCAGCAATGCATCCTCGCCGGCATATTTCCGGTATATTTGCCGTCATATGTTCCAGCGTAGGCTGAGCGCCCCGGAGGGCTCGTCGTTCCTGTTCGGCCCACGCGGGACCGGCAAGTCGACGTGGCTGGCGGAGGTCCTGCCCGACGCCGTCACCTACGACCTGCTCGACACGTCGCTCGCGCTGCGCTTGGCCCGCGAGCCGGGGGTCCTGGCCCGGGAGCTGGCCGCGGTCGACCGCCGGCGCTGGGTGGTGATCGACGAGGTGCAGAAGGTCCCGGCGCTCCTCGACGAGGTCCATCGGATGATCGAGAAGGAGCGGCGGCGCTTCGTGTTGTCGGGTTCGAGCGCCCGCAAGCTGCGGCGCGGCGGGATCAACCTGCTCGCCGGTCGGGCCGCCCAGCTGGACCTGTTCCCGCTGGTGGCGAGCGAGGTCGGCGCGCCGCCGCCCCTCGACCGGCTGCCGTTCGGGATGTTGCCCAAGGCCTATCTCGGCGAGCGGCCGCAGCGGTTCCTCTCGTCGTACGTGACCACGTACCTGAAGGAGGAGGTCCAGGCCGAGGCGCTGACTCGCAACATCGGCGGCTTCGCCCGGTTCCTCGAGGTCGCCGCGATCCACAACGCGCAGGTCACCAACACGTCCAACATCGCGCGCGACGCCCAGGTCGCGCGGCAGACTGTCCAGGGCTACTTCGAGGTGCTGGTCGACACGC
>JAYVSF010000586.1:0-7933 GCA_043775605.1 Myxococcales bacterium | reverse complement strand
CTGGCCGCCCGGCCCGACCACACCCTTGCCGCGCAGCCGCAGGCGCGTGCCGCTGGAGGTGCCCGGGGGGATCTTGACCGAGGCCTTGCCATCGACGGTCGGGACCTCGGCCACGGTCCCGAGCATGGCCTGATCGAACGCGATGCGGACGTCGGAGTGGACGTCGCCGCCCCGGACGATCAGCCAGGAGCCGTCCGCGGCCTTGGTCTTGCCCTCGAAGCCGTCGACGGTGCTGCCCGGCGGGCTGGAGGCCGGTGACGGGCGCCCGCCCTGGCGGGTCTCGAACACCCAGCCGTCGTCGTCGTCGCCGCGCTCGAACCGGACGGCGCGCCGGCCGCCACTCCCGCCGGGCTGGCCGCCGGCGAACATCTGGGCGAACAGATCGCCAAGATCCCAGGGCTGGCCGCCGCCGGCGCTGTTACCGAAGCCGCCGAAGCCGCCGGGGACGTTGCCGGCGCCAAAGCCGCCGGGGCCACCGCTGGTGCGGACCCGGCCGCCGCCCAGGGCGCGGAGCTGGTCGTACTGGGCCCGCTTCTTGGCGTCGCCGAGGACGTCGTACGCGGCGCCGATCTCCTTGAAGCGCGCCTCCTTGGCCTTGTCGCCGCCGGTCGAGTCCGGGTGGTTCTGCTTGGCCAGCTTGCGATAGGCCTTCTTGATCTCGTCGAGCGTGGCCGTCGGCGCCACGCCGAGCGCCTTGTAGAAGTCGAGGTTCGGGTCGAAGTCGAGGTTCATCGTGAGCTCCCCGGCGACGGCCGCGCGTCAGGCCGCCGCGCCGTGGGCCTTGGTCCGGGTGAAGACCAGCCGGTCGCCGTCGAGGTCGAGGTCGCCGACGACCTGGTCGCCGGCCTTGAACGTGCCGGCCAGGAGCTCGTTGGCCAGCGGGTCCACCACCAGCCGCTGGATCGTGCGCTTGAGCGGCCGGGCACCGTAGGTAGGATCGTAGCCTCGCTCGCCCAGCATGGCGACTGCCCGATCGGTCAGCGTCAGGGTAAGCTCCCGCTCGGCGAGCAGGTGCTCGTAGCGGCGGAGCTGGATCCGGGCGATCGCGGCCATCTTGTCCTTGGCCAGCGGCTCGAACACGATGATCTCGTCGATGCGGTTGAGGAACTCGGGCCGGAACGTCGCCGACAGCTCGCGCATCGCGGCCGCCTCCATCGCGTCCTTGCCGGCGTCCCGCAGCTTCATGAGCTGCTGCGAGCCGACGTTCGAGGTCATGATCACGACGGTGTTCTTGAAGTCGACGACGCGACCCTGGCCGTCGGTGAGTCGAGCATCGTCGAGCACTTGCAAGAGCACGCCCCAGACGTCGGGGTGGGCCTTCTCCATCTCGTCGAGCAGCACCACCGCGTACGGGTGGCGGCGCACGGCCTCGGTGAGCTGGCCGCCCTGATCGTAGCCGACGTAGCCGGGCGGGGCCCCGACCAGCCGCGAGACGGAGTGCTTCTCCTGGTACTCGGACATGTCGATGCGGATCATCGACTTCTCGTCGTCGAACAGGAACTCGGCCAGCGCGCGGCCCAGCTCGGTCTTGCCAACGCCGGTGGGCCCGAGGAACAGGAACGAGCCGAGCGGCCGGTTGGGATCCTGGAGCCCGGCGCGGGCGCGACGGACCGCGCTGGCGACGGCGATGACGGCGGGATCCTGGCCGACCACGCGCAGCCGCAGCCGGTCCTCCATCTTGGTCAGGCGCGAGACCTCGCCCTCGAGCATCTTCTCGACCGGGATGCCGGTCCACTTGGCGACCACGGTGGCGATGTCGTCCTCGGTGACCTCCTCGCGCAGGAAGCCACCGGCCGCGCCCGAGGCGTTCATCTGGGCGGTGGCCGCGGCCAGGGCAGCCTCGAGCCGCGGGATCGCGCCGAACCGCAGCTCCGAGGCGCGGGCGTAGTCGCCGGCCCGGGTCAGGCGCTCGACCTCGGTGCGGGTGGTCTCGAGCTCGGCCTTCTGCTGGCGCAGGGTCGCGATCAGCTCGCGCTCGCGCTGCCACTGGGTCCGCATCCCCGCCACCTGCTCGCGCAGGCCGGCGATCTCTCGCGCGACCACCGGCAGCCGGGCCTTCGACCGGGCGTCGTCCTCGCGCTGCAGCGCGACCCGCTCGATCTCGAGCGTGGTCAGCCGGCGCTCGAGGTTGTCGATCGGGGTCGGCACGCTCTCGATCTCCATCTTGAGCCGGGCCGCGGCCTCGTCGACGAGATCGATGGCCTTGTCGGGCAGCTGGCGGGCCGGGATGTAACGGTGCGACAGGCGGGCGGCGGCGACCAGCGCGGCGTCGCGGATGCGGATGCCGTGGTGGACCTCGTAGCGCTCCTTGAGGCCGCGCAGGATCGCGACGGTGTCGTCGACCGACGGCTGCTCGACCATGACCGGCTGGAACCGGCGCTCGAGCGCCTTGTCCTTCTCGAGGTGCTTGCGGTACTCGTCGAGCGTGGTCGCGCCGATGCAGCGCAGCTCGCCGCGGGCCAGGGCCGGCTTGAGCATGTTGGCGGCGTCCTGCGCGCCCTCGGCGGCGCCGGCGCCGACCAGGGTGTGCAGCTCGTCGATGAACAGGATGACCTTGCCCTCGGCGGCCGCGATCTCCTTGAGCACGGCCTTGAGCCGGTCCTCGAACTCGCCGCGGTACTTGGCGCCGGCGATCAAGGCACCGAGGTCGAGCGACAGCAGGCGCTTGTCGCGCAGGGACTCGGGCACGTCGCCGCCGGCGATGCGGCCGGCGATGCCCTCGACGACCGCGGTCTTGCCGACGCCGGCTTCGCCGATCAGCACCGGGTTGTTCTTGGTCCGGCGCGACAGGATCTGGATGGTGCGGCGGATCTCGTCGTCGCGGCCGATGACCGGGTCGAGCTTGCCCTGGCGGGCCAGCGCGGTTAGGTCGCGGGTGTAGCGGTCGAGGGCCTCGTACTTGCCCTCGGGATCCTGGTCGGTGACGCGCTGGTTGCCGCGCACGCCGTGCAGGGCCTCGAGCACGGTCGCGTGATCGGCGCCGTGGCCGCGCAGGGTGTCGCCGGCGGCCGACTTCGACTCGGTGAGCGCGAGCAGCAGGTGCTCGGCCGAGAGGAACTCGTCCTTCATGGTGGTCGCCTCGCGCGCCGCCTCGTCCCAGACCTCCTTCAGGCGACCGGACAAGCCGGTGTCGACGCCCCCGCCCGACACCGTCGGCAGCTTGGTCAGCGCGCTCTCGAGGTCGGTCGTGATCACGCGCGGATCGGCGCCGAGCCGGGCCAGGACCCGCGGCACCAGGCCGCCGTCCTGCGAGATGAGCGCGTGCAGCAGATGCTCGGGGGCGACCTCGGGGTGACGGCGGGCGATCGCGAGATCGCGCGCGGACGCGAGGGCTTCCTGAGCCTTGACGGTGAGCTTGTCGTGTCGCATGGCTCAAGCGAACGTAACCACGCCCACGGTTCGGGCAAGGGCGCCGGCCGATCGCGCAGGCTTGCGACCCGCCGCCGCGGCACCGCGGGAGCGCCCCCGCGGTTCCGTTGGTGGCAGGTGGGCTCGTCCCAGCTCAGCCGTGAGTGAACCTCGGTCCCGTCGGCGATCACGTTCCCTTCGACCTCGCCGCTCTCCGCGACACGAAGGAGCTGCCAGAGCACCGCTCGCCCGTCGCCGTTCACGTAGGTGTGGGCGCGCTCGCCGCCCAGCCGCTCAGCCTTGGCGCGGGCCTCGCCTTCATCGGCCGCCTCCACGAGATAGATACTGGCCTCGTACAACGGCCGGTCGTCCGGCTCGTCATCGACGGTCGCGACCCAGAGGACCCTCGCGGAAAACCACATCGTCGGTCCCCTTTCAGTCGTGAGCGTCTGCTCCGGTGCGATGGCGATTCAGGGGCGGCGGCGGGCGCGGAGCTCGGCGACGATGGCGGCCTGGTCGGCGGCGGGCAGGGCGGCGATCGCGGGGAAGATGGTGCGCTCCTCCTCCTTGATGTGGGCGAGGAAGGCGGCGGACATGGCAGCGGCGGCCGGGGCCAGGCGCGGGGCCAGCGTCGAGTGCTCGGTCGGCGCGGCGGCGAGGGCGCGACACAGGCCGATGACCTCGGCCAGGAGCGGCGCGTGCTCGCGGTGCTCGGCGGTCATGCGGGCGAGGGCCGCCTCCTGCGCCGGCGCGTGGGCCAGCAGCCGCGGCGTGATCGCCAGGTCCTCGTCGGCGACGTGGAGCGGCAGCGCGACCTCGAAGTAGCGGCGGACCGCATCGGCGCCGTCGGCGATCTCGGCGGGCGGCCGGCTCGCGGTCGCGGGCTCGGCCAGGGTCACCGCCAGCGCGCTGAACCGCCGGATGCGCTCGTGGCAGGCCAGCAGCAGCTCCACCAGCGTCTCGCCGGCGCTGACCTGGCCGAGACGGGTCAGCATGGCCGCACCGGCGCGCGCTCGATCACCCGCGTGGTCGTGTTCATGCGTCGCAGTATGGACCTCGCGGCGGTCAACGGAGGGCGGCGAGGACGCGGGCGGGGCGGAAGCCGCGGACCCCGGGCGCGGGGCGATCGGGCACGGTCGGGGCCCAGATGCCGAGGATGACCTTCTGGTCCTTCACCAGGGGCAGGTTCTTGGCCTTGCGCTCGAGCTCGGCGGCGATGCGGGGCCAGTCGCCGGCCGCCGTCCACTTGACCTCGCCGACGAGGACGGTGGCGCCGTCGTCGCTCTCGGCCACGACGTCGAGCTCGAGCGGGGTCCGGTCATGGCCCGGCCCCCAGAACCGGCCGACCGCGCGCCAGGTCTTGCCGCCGTAGGTGGTGCGGAGGACGCTGTCGCGGACCAGGTCCTCCCACACGCTGCCGACGTGGTGGGGCCGCAGCGCGGCGAGGTCGGTGAGCACGCGCGCCGCTTGCCCGGCCTCGAGCCGCGAGTGGTTGGGCTCGACGAAGCGGAACCAGAACCGCAGGAACGGATCGGTGATCCGGTACAGGGTCCGCTTACCGTCGCGCGGCGACGCGCCGTACGGGATCTCGCGGTGGAGCAGATCGAGCTCGAGCAGGCGCTCGAGCGGGCGGGCCAGCGAGGTGGCCGGCTTGCCGAGGCGGCCGGCGATCTCGGACATGCGGTGACAGCCCTGACCGACCAGGTTGAGGATCGACGCCGCCTGGGTGATGTCGCGGAGGTCGTCGAGCAGGACCGACCTCGGCTCGTCGTGGAGGACCCCGAGCGGGCTGAGCACCAGGGCCGCGATCGCGCGATCGAGGTCGCCGTGGCCGGCGGCCAGCTCCCAGTAGCGCGGCACGCCGCCCCACACCGCGTAGGCCTCGACCGCGCGGACCTCGTCGTCGAGGTCGAGGGCCTCGCCGATCCAGCCGGCGGGCAGCGGCCGGATCCGCAGGATCTCCTTGGCCCGCCCGAACAGCGGCGCCTGACGATCGAGGACCAGCCCCTGCATCATGCGCTGCGACGAGCCGGTCAGCAGGAGGTGCGGGCTACCCGCGGCGCTGCGGTCGACGTGGCGCTGCAGCACGCTCGGGATCTCCGTGGCCGCGCTGACCAGGGCCGGCAGCTCGTCGAGCGCCAGCACGGTGCCGGCCGGCGCCTCGGCCCAGAACCGTCCGAACAGCGCATCCCATTCGGGATAGGTCACGCGGTCGAAGCCGGGCAGGATGCGGGCGATCTCCGCCGCCAGCGCGGCCCGCTGCAACACGCTCTCGCGGTCGTCGGCCATGTAGTAGACCGACCGCCCCGCGGGCAAGACCTCGCGCAGCAAGCGTGACTTGCCGAGGCGCCGGCGGCCGTAGAGCACCGCGAGGGCGCCGGCGCGGCCTGCGATCAGGGCATGGAGCCGGGCCCGCTCATCGACCCGATCGAGAAAGTCGAGCGGCACGGTTATTATGTAGCAGCGACATTATGTCGCTACAACATAATAAAGTCGGAGGTCAGCTCAGAACGGGAACTCGCCGTCGGCCTTGCGCTTCTGCAGGGCGAGGGCCTTGCGCTTCTCGATCGCGATCTCGGGGGCGAGCTCGGGGATGAGGTCGCCGGGCGCGTCGAGGACCTTCTGGGTCATCGCGTCGAACAGCTTCTCGTCCTGGCGCTTGGGCGCGTAGAACTCGGCGATGAGGTTCCAGGTCGCGACGTAGTTCGGCGCGATCCGCATCGTGGTCTGGAAGTGCTCCCAGCTCTTGTCGAGGTCGCCGCCGGCGAAGCTGGGCGCGATCGAGTAGTAGGCGCCGAAGTAGCGGTCGGCGGCGCCGTAGAAGAAGTTGGGATCGAGCTGGTAGACCTGCGTCATGATCGAGACGATGCGGTCCTTGTAAGTCAGCACGACCGTGATGTCCTGGGCGTTGCCCCACTTGCCCAGGTTGGTCGCGTACCAGTACAGGAGCCCGACCCCGTCCTTGCCGACCAGCTGGGCGGCGTCCTTGAGATCGACGCCGGCGTCGAGGCGGGACTCGACGTCCTTGGACAGGGCGCGCATGCCGCGCTCGGCGTAGCCGTAGCCCTTTGCGTAGGTGTCGAGGAAGAGCTGCTTCTTGTCGGCCTGCTCGAAGGACAGCCAGCCGTCGGCCAGCAGGTAGTTGGCGCGGGCCAGCTTCTCGTAGGTGGCGACGTCGTCGTCCTTGAGCTTGGCCGCCTCCTCCCAGCGGGCGATCGCGGTCTCGAGCTGGGTGCGATCGGCGCGCAGGGCCCACGCGGCGTCGCCGGTGTCGACCGCGGCCTGGAACGCGGTGGCGTCGGTGGCCGGGCCGCGACGGACGCCGCCGCCCATGCTGGTGGCGGCGGGACCACAGCCGACCATCGCAGCGGTCGCTAGCGGGGGCGTTGCGGCGAGGGCGAGCGCCAGCAGGAGCCGGGGCAAGCGCGGGCGACGGGCGGGCGATGCGTCCATGTCGCGGACTATCGAGGCCGCGGCCGGCGCTGTCAACCAGCGCTGCCGAACGCGCGCGCCAGCTCCTCCGCGGCGGGCGGCGGGAGCGTGGCGGCGGCGGCGAGGACGTCGGCGGGGGCCGGCCCATGGCCACGCCCGGCCAGGTCGGCGAGCGCGGTGGCGGCGCCGTCGAGGTCGAACTCGCGCTTGCGCTCGCCGGTGCCGCCGATCAGCTCGGCGAGGGCGGCGGCGGTCCGCGCGGCCGCGTCGCTGGCGAGGTGCTCGGTGACCTTGCCCGCGAGGTGGACCGACAGGCCGACCGCGGCCGCGACCAGCACCCGGCCGAGGGTGGCGCGCGGGGTCGCCGGGTCGAGCAGGACTCGCAGCTCCATCAGCTGGTGGGCGACCTCGATCAGCGCGCTCGGGTCGTCGGCGCGCCAGTAGACGTCGAGGAGCTGGCGCAGGGTCGGGACGTGGCCGGGATCGATGTCGGAGGCGCGCAGGAAGGTGTCGTCGGCGGCGGTCAGGTCGCCGGTCGCGAGCAGGAGCTCGCCCTGCCGGTGCAGGAGGACGGCCTTGCGCTCGCGGTCGTTGGTCAGCGCGACCAGGGTGCGGACCGCGCCGAGCGCGCCGGCCCAGTTGCCGGCGGCGCCGTGGAGATCGGCGAGCGCGGCCAGGGACGCGGCGTGCAGCGGCTCGGCGGCGACCACCCGCTCGTGGGGGTAGAGGGCGCCGAGCGAGTCGCCGGCTCGACGGCACAGCTCGGCCAGCTCGAAGCGGGCCGCCAGGTGATCGGGGCCGTGGCCGTCGAACTGGTCGAGCGCGGTGCGCAGCGCGCGGATCGCGAGCTCGAGATCGCCGACCTTGCGGGCCAGCCGCGCGATCATGGCGTGGCCGCTGAAGCTGGCGGCGAGCCGGACCGCGCCCTGGGCCAGCGCGAGGGCCCGGCCGTCGTCGCCCTGGGCCTCGGCCAGCTCGGCGCGGCGGAGCATGACGGTGTCGGGCGTCATCCGCGAGGCGTTGACCGGCAGGCGAGCGTAGAGGCCCGCGGCGGTGGCGACGTCGCCGTCGCGGTACGCCAGCTCGGCCAGCGCGTCGAGCGCGGGCGCGTAGCTGGGCTCGACCTCGAGGGCCTGCTGCCACGCGGTCCGGG